>JAKEEV010001132.1 GCA_022616395.1 Planctomycetia bacterium
GGAGCGCTGAAAGAACACCGCTCCCTGACGGTCGCGGCTCTGATGAGTGCAAAAGGCACCTACAGGTGAATCGAGTTCCCCCATGCCGACCAAGAAAAAGCCAAAACCAACTCCGCCCGTCGAGATCGACTGGCCCGTTGCGCTCACTACTGGCCGAGAGGCCATCGCGCGCTGGAATGATCGCTCCGACACCGCGCGCCAGATGACGAAGTTCGGTCGCGGGGACTATTCCGGCTGCGATCTGTCCGGGATCAATTTCACCGGTCAGCCGGTGCTTCAGTTCAAAGGCGCGGGGGTGAACTTCACCGGCGCGAAGCTCGCGAATGGCTCGTTCATTGAAGCGGACTTTCGCAACGCGAACTTCACCAAGGCCACAATGACGAAGTTCTGCGCTCGCGACTCTGATTTGAGCGGAGCGAAACTCGCGGGAGTGTCGCTCAAGGGAGGTCGATTCATCCGGGCAAAGTTCGTGGGTGCTGATCTTTCGGGTTGCGACTTGACCGGGGCGGATATTTCCGGCGTGGACCTGACGAACGCGAATCTCACCGACGCGGTCATCGCCGAGATGACATTCGACCAGCACACGATCTGGCCGGAAGGATTCGTGATCCCGCCCGGAGCGCGGTGGACGCCGAACCCGGCGTTCGAGGGCGAGGGGAAGGATCAAGTCGCGGCCAATGTGGATGGCCTCTTCGCCAAGCTTCAACAAATCATCGACGCGAACCGCCTGACTCGTACGCGAGAAATGCTCCGCACAGGCACCAACCAACTGTTCGCGGAGATCGAACCGGATGGGATTCGCGGAGTGGTCCGCAGTCAGCGAGAACCCGACTTGGTCTATTCGTGTCTGCTTCGATCGGATGGCACTTACTGTTGCGCGACGCCGGACCTTGCCGAGTGCATGGGCCTGCGCGGAGAGCCGTGCAAGCACTTGCTTGTGCTTCTGATTGGGTTGACGAAGGCGGGTGAACTCGCTCCTCAGACGGCCGACCGCTGGGTGTGCGCTGCACGCAAGAAGCACGTGTGGAACCCGGAACTCCGCGAGCAGGTCAGCGATACACTCTTGAAGTACAAGGGCGCGCAAGCCGGCGAAATCGACTGGCGACCCACCGAAACAATCCCGGAAGATTACTACGCGATGTGAAGTAGGCCCGCCGAGGCGGGCTTCAGAGTAGTCATCACGCTCCGCGTGATGTGTCTTTCTCTGCAATCAGAAACTCCGTCCCTTCGCGGTGGCATCACGCGGAGCGTGATGACTACTATGAAACTGTGCCGCTCAGCTCGCGGCACCTACCAAGACACACGATGAGTCATGGCCAAGCAACCCAAAAAGTCAGCCGCGAAGAAACCTGACGCGAAAAAGGCTGACGCAAAGAAGCCCGTGAAGGCGAAGAAGAAACTGCCTCCCGACTGGGTCGCGATCTTGCGAAGCGGCGCGGATGGCGTGAAGAAGTGGAACAAGCTCACCCTGGCCGAACGCAGGGCAATAAAGCTCGCGGGCGCTGATCTGAGCGGCTGCGACCTGACCGGAGTGAAGCTCTCCGGGGTGAACGCCGCGAAGATTAACCTGAGTGGTTCGACGCTGACAAAGGCGCGATTCGACGATAGCGATTTTGAGAATGCGTCGTTTGCCTCCGCGAATCTCTCCGAGATGGTCTACGGGCATTTGACGGCAACGGGAGCGGACTTCACGGGCGCAAAGTTGGTCAACGTGAACCTCCGGATGAGCAGCCTCTCGCGAACCACGTTCGCAGGCGCCGACCTCACCGGCGCACAACTTGACGCGAGCAAATTGCACGGCACCGACTTCAGCACAGCCACTCTGACCGGTGTGACCTGGACCGGTGCGGAGTTCACCGCGGAGACAAAGTGGCCCGCGGACTTCGTCATTCCGGGCGAGCTGAAGTGGTTCGGTCGCACCACCGATCCGCGGCTCAGTGGCAAGGGCAAGAAGGCGGTCGCGACCGACATCAACGGGCTCATGGCTCGGCTACACGCGACCATCGACGAGAAGCGCATGCAGCGCACGCTTGACATGCTCAAGAAAGAGCGGAACCAGATCTTCTCCGTGGTCGAGCCGACGATGGTTCGCGGGATCGTGCGCAGCCAGCGCGACATCGACACCGTGTACTCGTGTGTGCTGACAGAAGACGGCACCTATTCGTGCGGCACGCCGGACATGGCTCAGTGCATGGGGCTGTCGAACGAGCCGTGCAAGCACCTGCTCGTGCTGCTCATCGGCCTGTCGCGCGCTGGCGAACTCGACCCGGCGACCGCGGACAAGTGGATCGTGGCCGCGAAGACGAAGAACCCGCGATGGAACAAGACGGTGCAGAACTACATCGCGGATTCATTCCTGAAGTACAAGGGCGCGCAAGCCGGCGAAATCGACTGGCGACCCACCGAAACGATCCCCGAAGACTTTTACGCCATGTGAGTGTCTGCAAAGTAGTAGGCACACGCCGTGTGCCGTCTCTTCATGAAACGGTACCCAGCGAATGCCTACTACTCTCAAACGCGATGTGAGAATCACCGATGGCAAAGAAGAAACCGGCGAGTGCGCCAACGACTCCGCCATCGCCGTGGGATGAGTTCCTCGAAAAGTTGCGCGGTGTGACCGACTCCGGCAAACTGTCGAAGGCGATGTCGATGCTCCGGTCGGATCGCTTCCGCCTCTTCGCCGACGTGCAGGCCGATCATGTGTGCGGAGTTGTTCGTGCCCAGTCATCCGACACGCGAGTGTATGCTTGTCGGCTCGCGCAGGACGGCCGATATTCGTGCTGCACGCAGAATTTGATTCAGTGCGTGGTCTCGCGCGGCTCGCCGTGCAAGCATCTGCTTGTGCTTGTGGTCGGGCTTGTGAAGGCGGGGCAACTCGAGAGCGCAACAGCGCTGGAGTGGCTTTGAGGGGCACGCAAGATGGGCCTGACCGCCGATGGCTACAAACCCGACAAGGAAGTGGTGACCGCGACCTTCCTCAAGTACAAAAGCGTTGAGGCTGGCGAGATCGACTGGCGACCGACCGAAACGGTTCCCGAAGACTTCTACGCGATGTGATTGTAGTCCACACGCTCCGCGTGAGGTGCCTTTCCCTCACGCGGAGCGTGTGGACTACAATCTTCGCCTACTTGAGGCTCGACAGTGGACGAAATCGACGAACTGCGTGATGCGCTCGACCGGCTGCACTCCGCGATGGACGATCTTGTCGTGCGCGGAGTGCGTTCTGCCGGCGCGAGCGAGATCGCGCGCCTGGCTGCTCTGCGAGATGAGTTCCGCACGGCCGGTGCTGCTCACGTCGCGGAGAAGCTGAACACGCTCGTGGAATCCGTGCAGGCTGGCGAACGCGAAGCCGCAGCCGCTCTCATGCGGGCAGTCACAACATTCAAACTGTTCGACCGGATGCTGACGCTGGAGTACGCGAGGTTCGCGCTCGCTCCTCCCCAAGTCGAGATGGACGAGGAAGGCGAGCTGGAAGAGGAAGAAGCGGAGGAAGAGTAAACCCCATGTTGCCTCCAGTTGCTGAACGCCCGAAGCTCCGAGCCACACTCGACCAGTTGTCGGCCGCGGTCGAGGATTTGCTCCTCGGCGGACTGACCACCGCATCCGAAGCAACCCGTCAGACGCTCTCCGGCGCGATGCAAGAAGCCGCTCGAATGCGATTGTTGCGGCTTGGCGGAACGCTTCGAGTCGCGACCGAAGAACTTGGCCGATACACGCGCCAGGAAAAGAGTTTCTCGCGCCGGCGGCTCACGTTCTTCCTGAATCGCGCGTGGGTGCTCAGTCGCGGGATGGCTCATGCGCTCCAGACGAGCGACGAGAAGGAATACAACCGGCTCACGTGGTCACCGCCCGTCCAACCGCTTCCCGCGATCGAGGTGGTGTGCCTCGGCGCGGTGAAGAAGGTCGCGGAACATGCGTTCGTCGCGTTCGAGTTCCGCTTGCGCGCAGTCTCGGATGCCGGGCCAGTGAAAGCCGGTCAGCGACTCAGTTGGTCCGCGGTGTTCCCGGTGAAGAAGGGTCTCGACATTCCGGCCGAAGGATTCCTGCACCTTCCTCAGAAGCAGAAGTTCGCGCCGTTCATCTTGCTCGAAGGGAAAACGGTCGCGGTCTCGAACGCGAACGTCTCCGGAGACGAAGCTGGCGGCTGGCGGCTGACGCTCACCGATCAGAGCACGGTTGTCAGCGGCAAAGCGTTCACGGACTGGCAGCGGTTCCTTTCATGGGCACCCGAACCCGCTCTGGAACGGCTCACCAACCACAAGCCCGGCCCGCTCGACCTGGAAACGGAACTTCAGGAAGACGTTGTGCTGCGCGAATACGAAATCGAGAAGTCAATCGCGGGTGACGAACCGGGGCAATCCGTTTTCCCGATCACCGCGGGGCGACTCGCGCTGCACGCGGTCGTCGGGCCAGCGGCGGAGGGGAAGACACTCAAGGAGAACCTCGAAGACCTGCGGAAGCGGAAGTACAACCTCCCGACGCTATTCGGACTGCTTCACTACGAACGCTGCCGGCTCGTCTTCCAGGCGCTGACAACATTCGCTGGTTCACCCGACTACATCACGATCTCGAAGGAGAGCGTGAACAAGGCCGCGCTGCTAAAAGCGATGAGTTTTACCTGATCCAATTTACCCGCCTCAACCACAACACCCACATGGCCAAGAAAACTGCAACCGCGACCCCGCCGACTTCGCCCGCCAATAACGGCGCTGCGAACTCCGACACCATTCTCCGCGAACC
>JAKEEV010000016.1 GCA_022616395.1 Planctomycetia bacterium
CACACCCACTGGCAATCTACCATTACTAGACAGCAAAAATCCGTCCAGTAAGTTACTTTTGTATAGTTAACCAACCCCGGCCGCTTCTGAAACAGTCTCTAGACTGCTTCCACCATGTCCACGGTTGCCCGCAAACTGCTGGAGTTGATTCGCTTCAGCCACACGATCTTCGCGCTGCCGTTTGCGCTCCTGGCGGCGGCTCTGGCGTGGAAGGATGAGCCGTTCCGCTGGCAAGATCTGGTCGGCATTCTCCTCTGTATGGTGTTCGCACGCAGCGCAGCGATGGCGTTCAACCGGCTTGTGGATCGCGGAATTGATGCGGCCAATCCGCGCACCGCGGCGCGTCACTTGCCCACAGGGACGCTCTCGGGCGCAGTGGTGTGGAGCTTCACGCTCGCGTGCTGTGCGGGATTCGTCGCATCAACTCTGCTCTTCTATGCGCGCGAACCGTCGAACCCGTGGCCGTTGTATCTGTGCGGCCCCGTGTTGCTCTTCGTGCTGGCTTACTCGCTCGCCAAGCGGTTCACGAGCCTCGCTCACTTCTGGCTTGGCGCAGCGCTGATGCTCGCGCCTGTCGCCGCGTGGATCGCAGTGAAGGGTCTAACAGAAATGACCGTGCCCTTTCTACTCGGCGCAGCGGTCGCGTTCTGGGTCGCGGGTTTCGACATCCTCTATGCGTGTCAGGACGCGACATTCGACAAGGAGATAGGACTGCATAGCGTGCCGGCACGCTTTGGCATTCCCGCGAGCCTTCGCATTGCCGCGGGGTGTCACGCGATCATGTTCGCGCTGCTCGTGGGTCTGTATTTCGCTTCGCCACACCTCGGAGCAATCTTCCTCGTCGGGTTAAGCGCGGTTGGTGTGCTGCTCGTCTACGAACACCGTCTTGTGCGCGCTGACGATCTCTCTCGTGTCAACCGCGCGTTCTTTCACGTCAACGGCGTCATTAGCCTGGGGCTGCTCGCGGTCGTGTTGGTGCAACTTGCGGTGAAGTAGGACAGGCATCTTGCCTGTCTCTGGAAGTAGGACAGGCAAGATGCCTGTCATTGCTTCAGACAGGCACGATGCCTGTCCTACAATACGCGAAGCCCTTCACTCACATCGCCCGCATCATTTCAGAGCGGAGCGGTTTCGATATGCAAACGGCCATCTTCAGCGTATGCTTGCTTTTGACTATCACGCTGGTGGGCATCGGGTGTAGTGCGAAGTCAGAACCGACCACGACCGGCGAACCAACACCAGAACCAAACCCAAACCCGAACCGGCCGGAGCCAAAGCCCAAGGGCGGAATTCCCCTGAGCAAGTTCCCGTACGACCCGACGAAGCCCGAACACAAAATCTCTCTGGCGAAGTTCAAGTCGCCGATCCCCGCGAGCGACCCAACCGCCAAGGATTGGCTCGCGAAGAACGGGAAGGTCGGGGAAGTTCATGGCATCATGGGTTATCTCTTCGCTGCTCCAAGAACCAGACACGAAGCATACAACGTGCGATCCGAGACGGAGAGCGGCTCCATCGCGTGCGAATCACTCTTTCCGCCCGACTGGCGCGCTGCGAGTCCCGGCCGGGTTGTTACGGTCGTGGGTGTTATCGAAGCGCTCAAGCAAGGGGATGGAGTGCAAGTGAGGCTCAAGGACGCGCACGTCATGGCCATAGCTCCCGGCAGGAAGAACATGGAGGCGACAGCCGAGGAGTTGGGCGAACTGTACACTCTCGACCGTGCCGCGTTCGACAGGAAATGGAAGGCAGCCGACCGCTACACCTATGTGACGGGCACGCTGAAGCGCATTGACAAAGTTCCCAACCGCAACGGCGAGCTATCGAACAAGTTCATCCTCGCGGCCGGGTCGGTGGAGCTGTATTGCCACATCCAGAACGAACGCGGAGTGAAAGCCAATCCGCCAAAGGCTGGCGACAAGGTGACGGTGCTCGTGAACTGCTCCGGCTACGATTCCAACGTGAAGGGAATCGCGATGAACGGCGTGTATGTGGATCGGGGGGAAGGGAAAGTAAGCGGACTCCTCACACCGCGGCTCGGCGAGCGGGCTTGGTCTGAGAAACGATCATGCTCGGCTCTGAACAGCCGCCGGCCGTTGGGAGCATCTTCCCCGGACTGCATCGGCCTTCCGGGTTGAACGCGGTGCGTAGCCTGACCATGTAGTGCAGATCATCTGGCGAAAACATCATTGACATGAAGTCGATCTTCTCGACGCCGATGCCGTGTTCGCCGGTCACGCTGCCTCCCAGAGCGATGCACTCGGCGAGAATCTCGTGACTGGCATCAAGTACGCGCTTCACCTGATCCGGGTCGCGTTCATCGAACATCAGAATGGGGTGAAC
>JAKEEV010001133.1 GCA_022616395.1 Planctomycetia bacterium
CATCATCAAGGCGTGACCCGTTTCAAAATGCGGAATGCGGAATTCGGATTGCGGAATCAAAGACAGAAGCCCGGTCGCGCAAGCGGTCGGGCTTCTTCGCTTCCTCTCCGCTTTCGCTGCGGGTCGATTCCCGGTATCGTGAAAGCAGCCGAAATGGAGGTGAACCAATGATGACACACATGCTACACGCGACCGCGATCTACGAGAACGGCGTCCTGAAGTTGCAAGGGCCGCTCCCCGGCCTGGTCAATGGCGACCGCGTGGAGATCGCGGTTGTTCGAGTTGCTCCGATTGACCGCGACGCGCCGGAGGAAGTCGCTCGCCGCGAGCAGATCGAGAAGGAACATCAGGACCGACTCGCGGCCCTGCCGCCCGACCCGGATGACCAGTACGACACACTCGAAGCTCTCAACGAGAATCGTCTGCGTGAGGGTGCCCGTCCGCTGATCCCACCGGGCGGGGTGCAATAGTCATGGCGAAGTTGGTTGTTCTCGATGCCGGCCCTTTGGGTCTGCTGTGCGACCCGCGCCCGCGCCCAGATGCCATCGCCTGCCGACAGTGGGCAGCGGATCTTCTTGCTGCTGGACACCGGGTTATCATCTCCGAAATCGCTGACTACGAGGTTCGCCGGGAATTGCTCCGTGCAGGACGCACGAACAGCGTCACTGCACTCGACAATCTTCACGGCTGGTTGGAGTACCTCCCACTAACCACCTCCATCATGCGCCGAGCAGCCGAGTTGTGGGCGCAAGCGCGGCAGATCGGCCAACCCACCGCCGCGGACAACACCATCGACGCCGACATGATCCTGATCGCTCAAGCCGAATCACTGAACGATCCCGATACGATCATTGCCACCACGAACGTTGGTCACCTGTCGCGGTTCTTTCCGGCCGATCTGTGGACGAATATTGCTCCCTGAAGTCGGCCCGACACTTTCGACTTTTCTCATTTCGCACCGCACGCCAGCGGATAAACTCCCTTCACCTGAATCATCGCGCGAAGAATCAGCTTTCCAGCCGATCTCGCCTGTTCCAGAGACTTCCAGGAGGGGCCAATGCCCATCCGCATCGTCTGTCCGTCGTGTTCCGCGGCTCTGTCGATTGAGGATGAACTTGCCGGTCGCGCGGTGAAGTGCCCCACCTGCGGCAGTGTGATTCCGCCATCCGCGCAAACCAATGCACCCGCGCCAGCTTCACCTCCGCCTTCGTCTTCGCTCGACGCGGCTTTCGAGTTCGGCGATGTGGCCAAGTCTGGGGGAAGTAACGAGCCAATGCTTGCGGGCGACTTCGCGGAAGAGGTATCCGACCAACCTCCGCCGAGAAAAGCCCCCCAGCGTGCTGAACCGGTGCGCGCTACAGGCGACCGAGACAGAGAGCCTGACCGGGGCGATCGAGGTGATCGAGGAGATCGACGAGACCGAGGAGATCGGGATGATCGGCGCGAACGACGCGATCGACGTGATGATGATCGCCCCCCGCGCGCCCGAAGAGCAGACGACCGAGACGCTCCTCCCCCGCGGGAAAGTTCAGGGACTGGGCTTGTTCTGGCCATCTTCGCGGTTCTGGGGCTGCTCTGTTGTGGTGGGATTGGTGTGGGCGTCTACTTTGTTGTTGAGGCCGTCAAGAAATTCGAGGAAGACCGAGAGGAGAGAAGAAGGGCGGAGCAAACCAAGCCCACACGAACCAACTACGACGCACTGACCGTCGGCACCACGACCCGCGCGCAGGCTGATGAGAAAATCATCGGGGGCCGGCTCGCGACCGAAGCGGACTTACCAAAGGTGTTCTTCCGCGACCCACAGCGGACCAAGCTGTGGGTTGAAAAGGTCAACGAGAATCGAGTGGTCGTCTGGCAGGATGGAGACAACTACATCATCGCCGCGTTCTACCCGGACGCCAATGGCCGACTTCAGGCCAAGGAATGGCGACCGAGGATCGGCACAACCGCTCAGACCGGCGAACTGGACGACGAGAAGTTCGTCAAGGCGTTCCCGGGGAAGGACGATGGGCCAACCGATGCGATCGAGGTGACAGCCGAGGAGTTGGCAAAGGCTTACCAGGAGAATGAAGCCGCTGCGGATG
>JAKEEV010001134.1 GCA_022616395.1 Planctomycetia bacterium
AGCGCTGGGTTTGGCGATGGAGTTTACAAGAGCACGGACGGCGGGAAGTCGTGGACGAATATGGGCCTGAAGAACTCCGAACACATCGCGAAGATTCTCGTCGATCCGCGTGACTCGAACGTGGTGTATGTCGCGTCTCAGGGGCGGCTCTGGGCGCCCGGAGGTGATCGCGGACTGTTCAAGACGACTGACGGTGGCAAGACCTGGAAGGCGATTCTGGAAATCAGCGAGAACACCGGCGTGACAGATGTGTGTATGGACTCACGCGATCCCGATGTGCTTTTCGCGGCTTCGTATCAACGCCGGCGCCACGTTGGTGTTCTCATTGGGGGCGGGCCGGAATCGGGAATTCACAAGTCGGTCGATGGCGGGAAGTCGTGGAAGCAACTCAAGGACGGACTCCCCGAAGTGAACATGGGCCGGATCGCGCTTGCGATTTCGCCACAGAAACCGGATGTGCTTTACGCGCACGTTCAGCGCGCAGCGGGAAAGGAGAGCGGCGGATTCTTCCGCACCGAGGACGGAGGAAAGACCTGGACGAAACGCGGAACCGCGAGCGTTCAAGACGGGCAATACTACGGAGAAATCTTCGCCGATCCGCACCAGTTCGACCGCGTCTGGATCATGGACATCAGAGTCCAGGTCACCGACGACGGCGGGAAGACATTCCGCCGACAGAACTGGGCGGTGCATGTCGATCACCACGCGATTGCCTTCGACCCAACCGACAAGAACTACATTCTCTCCGGCAACGATGGTGGACTGTACGAGAGCTACGACAGCGGGAAGACGTGGAGGCACTTCGACACCCTCTCCAGCACGCAGTTCTATCGCGTCGCGGTGGATAACGATTCGCCCTTTTACAACGTCTACGGAGGATCGCAGGATAACGGCTCGATGGGCGGGCCGGTGCGCACGCGGAACCAGGTTGGCATCCGTACAAGCGACTGGGGAAGAGTCGGCGGCGCGGACGGGATGCAACCGCGTGTTGATCCGACCGATCCGAACATCGTCTACACCAGTTCGCAGAACGGTGCGCTGGTCCGGCTCGATAAACTCACCGGTCGCAACACGTCGATTCGCCCGCGGATCGGCAAAGGCAAGGACGGTGTGCGATGGAACTGGGACACGCCGTTCATCATCAGCCCGCATAATCCCAAGCGCCTCTACTTCGCGGGGAGCAAACTGTTCCGCAGCGAAGATCGTGGAGACAACTGGAAGCAGATTGGCCCGGACCTGACGCGGAAACTCGACCCGCTGAAGATCGAAGTGATGGGCAAGGTGTGGGGACCGGACGCGGTCTCGCGGAACACCTTCACAACATCTCTGAGTATCGCGACCGCGCTCTGCGAAGCGCCGTTGAAGGAAGGGCTGCTCTATGTCGGCACCGACGACGGGTTGATTCAAGTGAGCGAAGATGGCGGCGAGAACTGGCGGAAGATCGACACGTTCCCCGGCGTGCCCGCGGGAACAAGCTGGGTGTCGGATGTGTTCGCGTCCGCGCACGACGCGGACACTGTCTACGCGTCCTTCAACAACTGGCAACGCGGCGACTTCAAGCCGTATCTGTTGCGCAGCCGCGATCGCGGGAAGAGCTGGGAATCAGTCGCGGGTAACATGCCGGATCGTCAACCGGTCTGGTGTATCGTCGAAGATCACGTCAACAAGGAGTTGCTCTTCGCGGGGACGGAGTTCGGACTGTTCGTCACGGTGGATGGAGGAAAGAATTGGGCGCAGGTTCCCGGAGCGCCGACGATCCCGTTCCGCGACATGGAAGTTCAGAAGCGCGAAGGCGATTTAGTGTGCGGCACCTTTGGCCGGGGAATCTATGTACTCGATGATTACGCTCCTCTGCGCTACCTGACGGAAGACTCGCGTGCGAAGGACGCGGTACTGTTCCCCATTCGCAAGACGTGGTTGTTCGCGGAACTCCGCTACGCGCAGACCGGCGGAGAGTTCGCGGCCCCGAATCCGCCGCCCGGCGCGATCATCACTTACCACCTGCGTGAAAGTCTCAAGGCGAAAGTGTTGTTGCGCGTGACCGACTCCGATGGGAAGACAGTACGCGACATCCCCGCGTCCGCGACAGCGGGCATTCATCGCACAAACTGGAACCTGCGCGTCGGCGGTGGGCCTCCTGGTCCCGGCGGCTTCGGCGGCACACTCGTGAAGCCGGGCAAGTACACCGTCACGCTTGTGAAGCTCATGGGGAAAGACTCGGTCCCACTCGGCGAACCGCAGACATTCGAGGCCGTGCCTCTCACGAGCGGCGGCGGAGTCGCGACGCCAGAATGACT
>JAKEEV010000153.1 GCA_022616395.1 Planctomycetia bacterium
ACACCCCGAAACGAGAACTGCTGACCTCAGCCGCCACCCCTTGATACTACTGCCAAGCGAGCGGGCTAAGTAAGCCCGCTCCCGCTGGTCGCGGCTCGTTTCAAAACCTTACAAACCTCCCCGGCCAAGTGCTTAGGCCGTCTGGGACAGGCTCGAAAGCCCGTCCTACTTGCTTGGCTGCTTCCCGTTGATATTCAGCATCCCAATACGCGACGCTTCGAGTGTCGCGTTTCTTTCCGCGAGTCGCCATGCTCCGTCACTTCGTTCACTCAATCTTCGGTCTTCTGTTGCTCGCGGGCAGCGCATCTGCTCAGCAGCCCGCATACAAAATCGAGTCCACCGACTCCCAGGTGGTGAACGCGACCATCACCTACGAAATCCAAACGAAGAACTTCGCGGTCAGCCGGTGGATGATCTTCCTGCCGGAACCGCCCGAATTGCCTTCTCAACCGAAGCTGAAGGTGATCGGCAACCCCGCGGGAAAAGTGGTGAACGAGAAGAGTCCGCTTGGACGCAAGGTGAGGTTCATCGACATCTCGGTTGCCAAGCCAGCGCCCGGCGCAAAGATGCCGATGAAGCTCGAAATCGAATCCACGCTCCGCGCTCGCAAACTCGTCGAACTCAAACCAGGCGAGAAGCCGCCAGTGGTTCCCGCGCTGACTGTTCGCGAGATGAGATACTACCTCTCACCAACACCCCGCGCCGATTTCAATGCGAAAGCGTTTCAGGACTGGCTCGACGCCAAGAAACTTCGCCGGAACAAAGGCGAAAACCCTCTGGAACTCGCAGCGCGAGTTCTGAACGTGTTGCGAGCCGATTACAAGTATCACTACGACCCCAACGAAGACAAACGGGCCTCCGTTGCGTGCAAGACGAACAGGACCGACTGCGGCGGGATGACATTTGTGTTTGTCGCCGCCATGCGCGCAAACGATATCCCCGCAAGAGCGCTTGTGGGTCGATTCGCCAAGCCGCGCAAGCCCCGCAGCACTGCAAGCGATCCAGGTTTCGATCAACCACACATCCGAGCCGAGTTATTCCTCGCCGAGATCGGCTGGGTTCCCGTCGAACCCGCCTTCGCCAACGCGCAGAGAAGACGACCCGTCAGGGATTTCATCGGCAATGACTCCGGTGATCTTCTGGTGTTGCACATCGACACCGATCTGGTCTTGCCGTTCCCGGACAAGAATCGCGAAGTGGATCTGCTCCAGATTGGTCCCTACTACTGGGTCACCGGCAACGGCAAGTTCGACGGCGCGGTCGGCCCCAACGGCTGGGAAGTGAAGACAACTCCGCTGGGGAAGAAGTGAGTGTCTTTGAAAGTAGGAGGCATTCGCTGGGTGCCGTTCTTAAATGCAACGGCACATGGCGTGTACCTACTACTTTTTCGCGAGTGACCCATGCCGTTTGAGCTGTCGCGATTGGTGAAAGTGCGACCGGTGCTGTTCCACATCACGCGGCGGGCGAATCTGGAGTCGATCCGCGCGCACCAACGACTGTTCTGCGCAAGCGAGCTGTTCGCGGAGGCGGGTGCAGCAGAGCGAATCACCGAACACCGGCCGCACGACCCTGTTCTTCTTCGGATCGGAAGCCACACGGTTCTGATAAACGATCAACGCCCGCTGCGCGCGGAGTGGATCGACTTCGAGGAAGGCTGGGACTTCCCGCATCTGATCGCGCACCTGAACGCCCGCGTGTTCTTCTGGCCAGGAACAACTCGCGGGCCGAATCAGTACGGGCGCAACCACGCCGCCTGCTACGACAAGCACGATGCGATTGTGATTCGCGTCTCTACTCAGCACTTACTTGATGCAAACCCGCGCGCAGAGCCAGAGTTCTGTCGGTACAACTCCGGCGCTCCCAGTCCGCGAAGTCGCCCAAACCCGCGCGGAAGCCGCACGTTCCTCTCAGCTCATCTGTTCGAGCTATCAGCGTCGGGTGTCGCGGAGGTGACATTCCCCGATAGCGTCGAGTTACCCGCCGACACGCAACTTCGCGACGGAGACTGGAATCGCTGGGTTCCGCTGTTCGGGTAAGTCATTCGGGACGAAGCGGTCCACCTTTCATCCCACTCAACCCGGCAGCCATGCGAAGTTTGGCGACTTGGTCGGCCAAGTTCTTATCTTCCTCGACCGCCTTGCGAAGTTCGTGGGTCAAGCGAAGTGTGGTGAAGGTGAATCTCGATCTCCCGCGGTGATTGCATTATCCCGTGCGGTCTGTAACTTTGTCTACACTTCTCCGCACTCGCACCGAGCATTCCGATGGACGAGCAACTCATCGCCCTGTATCACCGGCACGTCGCGATGGCGTTTGACCGGCAACTGCGATTCGCCGATTTCCTTGCGCGCAAGGAAGCCGGAAAGAAGTGGGAATACGATGTCGAGACCGCGACGCTCTCCTTCGGCAAGCTCAAGTTTGAAGCGCCCATCAGCGGCTCACACGCTCACAACAACAACTCGTGGCTGTGGGCGTGGTCAAACAAGAACCTCAAACTGACGCTCACCAACCGCGCGCTGGGCGATACCGTTCGCGCGACAGTTCACAGACTCGGAGTTCACGCGCTCGCGGCTCCGGGCTTCTCGCTCGAACCGCTACTCGGAAGCGAACTGACCGAACACGCGCCGCACATCCTCGGCTCGATCCTCAGCCGCGAACTGGAGTTCGATGCGTACTACCTCACTCCTTACGATGGCGGATGCGGGCTTGTGCTTGTGCGCGACGACCGACTCAAGGTCGCCGAGAAACATCCCCTGCGCAGAATCCTCACGGTCTTCCCGCAAGTCATCAGCGCACTGCCCGTCTACGACCATAAAGCCGCGTTCACGCGCTATGCACACGATTATGGAGTGAGCGTCGGCGAAGAGTTGCATCAGGTGAAACTGCTCGCGGGCAAGGATTCGCTCACCGCCACCTTCGACGAACGCGACCGGCTCACCAAGCTCGAAGGGACCGTGCAGCCGGAAGAACCGCCCGCGAAGAAGCCTTCCAAGAAAGCCGCAAAGGGGCAAGCGAACAAGAAACCCACGCGGAAAGCAACACCCAAGCCCGCCGCGAAGAAGTCCACGAAGAAGCCCGCCGGCAAGTTGACGAAGAAATCCGCGCTGACGAAGAAGCCCACCAAGAAGCCGGGGAAGAAGCGATGACCGAGCCGGCGGACACCAGCATCTTGCTCGAAACTCAGCGGCTCGTGCTCCGCCGATTCACCGAGAGTGACGCGCCGTTGCTCTTCGAGTTGGATTCCGACCCGGAGGTGATGCGGTTCGTCGGCAAGTTCGGGTTGCCGAGCGTCGAAGCGTATCGCGAGCGCATTCGAGACGTGTGGATGCCCTATTCCGCGCACCCAGCGCGCGGATTCTGGGCAGTGATCGAGAAGGCAAGCAGAGAGTTCATCGGCTGGATCGTCTTGCGACCCGCGCCTGACTACCGCTTCGCCACACAAGCCGGCTGGACCCGAGCAAGCGATCTGGAACTGGGCTATCGACTCCGACGAAGTGCCTGGGGGCGAGGACTGGCTACCGAGGTCGCAAAGGAGTTGGTTTGTAGCGCGCTTGAAGACCCGGCGGTGACCTGCGTGGTCGCGGCCGCGCTCATCACCAATCGAGCTTCGATTCGCGTGCTGGAGAAAGCCGGGTTACGCTACGTCCGAGACTTCGCGATCCCCGGCTTCGGCGATCCAAGCGTGATGTATGCCATCTGCCGAACTGGGTGCCAGCCACCCTGACGCGGCTGAGATGGTTACTCCGAGAAGTATTCCGTGAAGTTATACTCGAAGCCATCCTCGTCCGGTCCCAGGAGAATGTCGAAGAACCGATCGTTCTCCATTTGGCCGCCGAGCGTACCGAGCCACTCGGCCCCGTCGATCAGATCGTCCCTGAGCGGCTGTTCCTCCCAGATGCTGTAGACGCCGGCACGCAGATTGTCGAACTTGTAGAATCCGTTGGCGTCTGTCTGGACGACCAGATCCACTGATTCGCCCAGGTCATTCACCCCGCGCAGGTGAACGAACACTCCGCCCAAGCGCCCTTCCACCTCATCCCGGACGCCATCCTGATTGGCGTCAATCCACACATAACCCGACAGGCTCGAGTTGCCGGCCGTCACACCGGTTGGCGCCTTCTTCACGGCCCACTCCTCGAATCCGGCGTTGGCCGTTGCCCCCGCCAGTTCGCCCATCTTCGAGTACAGATAGACGAAGGTGCCCGGATCGACTCCGGCAAACGCTGCTTCGGGAATCAACAACGTCATGTCGCCGGAGCCGCTGCCACTGTTGAGCCGATAGTCGAGTTTCAACGACACATCCCCGTTGGCGTCGAGATCGAACACCGCGCCCAGACCCGCCAGTGTTCGGGCGGTTGTGTCGTAACCGGTCAGGTCTGCCGACCCGCCCAAAAACACCTGAACCTGATCGACCGACAAGTACGGAGCCGACGACTTCTGGTTGACATCCAGCAGAAACTCACGGTACACCACGCCATTCACAATCGTTTGAGGAACCTCACCAAGCGTGATTCCGCGAGTGAACTGGGGGCTATTGTTTTCATCGAACTGAAGCGGCCGGGCGGTTGTGTTGTAACCCTGCTCGGCATATCCGCCAGCGGCCGCACTCTGGACACGGACAAACGAGTTGAGATAACCGGTGCCGGTTGGCTGGGCATCGACCTGCCGGGCAATGAAGCCATCCGTCGCTACTTCCGCGTTGTGCGTCGTCAGATCGAAGACGGTTGCGGGGACAAGACGATCATCAAGTTGTTCCACGGCGGGGGAAACAGGGCGTGGGGGCATCATGGGATTCTCCCTGAACGTGAATGACCAGGTCTAGTTGGCGGGGGAGCCAGATGACCGGGCGAGATCAAACAAGGACGGGAGGGCCGGCCGGATTGCGAGTGGGCCGGAGTATCACGAGTAGCAACAAGTACGTTACCGGACCGACTCGGTCAAATCGACTCAGGCAGGAGTGGACCCGCGCTG
>JAKEEV010001135.1 GCA_022616395.1 Planctomycetia bacterium
GCTTTCTGCCAAGTGGCAGATCGTTCGCAACGCCGTTCGAGCCTATCGCACGCAACCCCACTACCGCCTCCACGCATACCCGACTGCGTAACTCCTAACAAAGACAGGTTCCGAGTTTCAAGTTCCAGAGTTCCAAGTTGAAGTCACAAGGCGATTGGTCTTCTGTCTTGAACTTGGAACTTGAAACTGCTGGAACTTGAAACTGCCCTGAAGGGGTAGCCCAACTGGTAGAGGCATAACGGCTGCCCCAGAGGATCAGATTGTCACGCCAGAATGAAACCCGTGCCGAGGTGTCCAATCGAACGACCGGCGAAAATCGCAGCCTTGAATTGCTGGTTCAAGTCCAGCCCCCCACGCTTCAGCCGAACGACTTTGTGGGGGTAGTGAAATCGCATCACGCAAGGTTACAAGGCTAAGCGCCGGCAACCGGAAACCGTGGACACTCCCTGAGACGGCACACCGACGTTCACCAAAAGTGGATGTTGGACCAGCCCCGGCGAGCCGGCGAAAGCCCGCCGGGGCGCTTTTCTTTTGTGGCACAGTTCCCATGAACGAACGCGACGCCTCCCTGCGTGCCATCGCGGACAACCCAGCCGACACCAGAAAGGAGCCGTTACGCTTCGCGTGTCTACCACCCGGCGAACCGCGAGCGCAATTCTGGTATCCTGTCCTGCATGACCGAGCGTGAATTCGCACTCGATGTGGTTCGCACGCTCCAGAAGGCCGGGTATACGGCTCTCTGGGCCGGCGGGTGCGTGCGCGACGAACTTCTTGGTCTTGTGCCGCAAGATTACGATGTTGCCACCTCCGCGCGACCCGAGCAACTCCGCGCGCTGTTCCGTCGCCGCAACGAGATCGGCGCATCCTTTGGCGTGGTGCAAGTCATCGGGCCTCGCGGGGACGATGGCGAATGGCTCACGATTGAAGTCGCGACGTTCCGCTCGGATGTGAGCTACACCGATGGCCGCCGACCGGACGCGGTCGTGTTCTCCTCGCCCGAAGAGGACGCCAAGCGACGCGACTTCACCATCAACGGCATGTTCTTCGATCCAGTGAAGAGTGAGTTGATCGACTTCGTTGGCGGTCGCGCGGATTTGCACGCGAAGATTCTCCGCGCCATCGGAAATCCGGTCGAGAGATTCACGGAGGACAAGCTCC
>JAKEEV010001136.1 GCA_022616395.1 Planctomycetia bacterium
GGTAGTGTCTGAGTTTTCTGTAGCCGGGGTCTGCGACCCCGGACCGGCCTCACAGAGGCCGGCTACAAAAAGCCAAACTCAGACACTACCAACCTGGCAATCTGTTGAACGCCCCAGGAATGCAGTCACAAGAACAGTCCAGGCTCTAAGCCTGGGACAAACTCCCTCTGTCGCTTTCCGCCTGCCGGTTTACGTCCTCCGGTAACCCAGGGCGTTGCCTTGGGCTATCCTTGCGGGGTCAAGAACTGGCGTCATTCCTTCCCCAAGACAAGATCGACAACCCAGCATCCGCGAACGTGCGGTTGGTTTGTGTCGCGGCAGTGATTCAGCACGTCTTCGTTATCGCAGCCCGCGTCTTGGAGCGCATCGGCGAGAATAGGCATGGCGCTGAAGTCACGCGACTCGTACATCTGACGCGCCAGCGCAAGAACCGTGTCTGTCCGCCACGCGGGATTGGGCGCGACCGGCTGAAAGGGGTTCCCGAAGATGTCGCGCAGAAGAATCGCAAGCACCGCGAATTCCTTACTGGCACCCGCTTCTTCGACTTCTTGGCATTCTGCTTCGGTCTCGCGCCAATGTCGTCCCGGTCGGTGGATTAGTTCCCACACCGCTGCGGAAGCAAGGGCCCCAGCAACTTCATCAACACCCTCGAATACCTGTCCGATCTCCAACCCTTCACGCAAACCGAGTACAGCTTCCGCCGATGCTTGGTCGACAGCATCTCCACCTTCCAAGTGAATCGCCTCTTGTGCGACCGCCGCCTCGTCAAACGCAGCATTGAGTTCGTCCAAACTCACTTGATCATCGGCGAACAGGTCGGAAATCTCGACCATTCGCAGGCTGCATTCGTCCTTGAAGTGTGGTGTTAACCGGCGACAGCAAGCAGAAGCGAATAGGCGAAACTTCCGCTGGTTCGCGGCATCGCGGAGAGTCTCCAGCATCTCGTTAGGACTCGCACAAACGAGCCACTCTTCTTCCGTCATGGCGTGTCCTTCTTCGGTTCGCCGGCGGGGCCGAAATACGCTCTGTCTCTCTCCTCATATCCCGTGTAGCCGAGCAGGTCGTAGAGTTCCGCGCGCGTTTGCATCTTCGGGATGCTTGCCTTCTGCGTGCCGGCCGCGAACAGATCGCGAAGCGTATCCTCGGCGGCTTTCATTGCGGCTCGGAAGGCAGTCAGTGGGAAGAGAACGAGCCGGTAGCCCATCGCTCCAAGCGTTGCCACATCCAGAAGCGGAGATTTGCCGAACTCAGTCATGTTCGCCAGCAGCACAGCGGGTACTTCGCGCGCGAA
>JAKEEV010001137.1 GCA_022616395.1 Planctomycetia bacterium
AAGCCCGACGGTGGAGTTACCGTCGGGCTTACGCCTCGACGCTCAGGAACCGATCCTGTACGACTCCCCCCGCATTCTCGCCTTCTCGAATGGCAATCCGTCGGAGGCATTTGGCGAACCGTACAAGGTGTTCGATTCGGAGCGTGTCATCGCGCGGCTGCCGGGCCCGCCGTTCCAGTTCATCGACTGCATTTCACCGACTACGGGCGAGTCGTTCGTGCTGAAAGCCGGGGCCAGTTGCGAAGCGAAGTACACCGTGCCGCGTGATGCGTGGTACTTCACCGCCAACCGTAGCGAGAAGATGCCGTTCGCGGTCCTGTTGGAGATAGCCCTTCAGCCGTGCGGCTGGCTCGCTGCGTACTGCGGTTCAGCTCTCGTCAGCCCGGAAGATTTAAGGTTCCGCAACCTGGGCGGGAAGGGAACGCAGCTTCGAGCGGTCACGCCCGAAAGCGGCACGCTCACCACAACCGCGAAGCTCACCAGCGCGTCGAACTCCGCCGGGATGCTCATTCAGCATTACGAAATGTGCGTTGCGGATGAAGAAGGAGATGTGTATCGGGGAACAACATACTTCGGCTTCTTCTCGCGCCATGCGCTGACGAATCAGGTTGGCATTCGAGACGCGAAGGTACCCTGGCCGAGCGAAGCGGAACTCGCCCGAGCCGAACGCGACACGCTGCCGCACGAATCGCCATTCCCGGAGCCGATGCTGCGCATGGTGGACCGCATCGACGCGTACATTCCCGATGGCGGCTCGAAGGGTTTGGGGCTTGTGGTTGGCTCGATTGATGTCGATCCCGATTTCTGGTTCTTCAAAGCGCACTTTTATCAAGATCCGGTGTGGCCCGGTTCGCTGGGGGTGGAATCGTTCCTCCAGTTGCTGAAGTTCGCCGCGTGGAAGCGGTGGGGGAGCTGTTCTGTCCGCCTCCCGCGCGTCCCTCCCGCGAGGCGGGGAAAGCAATCGTGGCAGACAACGGCACTTCAGAGGCCGCACAGTTGGAGTTACCGCGGGCAGGTGCTTCCAAGTAATCGCGAGATGAAGGTCGTACTGGAAATCGTTGCGGCGGATGACCATAATCGTCGGCTTACCGCCAATGGATTCGTCACGGTGGATGGCCGCGCGATCTACCAGTTGACGGACTTTACTCTAGAGTAACTGCTGAGGATTGGTGCATTCGCCACGGACCTCACCCTCCTACCGATAGTTGACTCGCGTCAATGAACTATAACCGCGTCCATCTCGAAACAATCGGGTACGAACTGCCGCCCGTGGTGATCTCCACCGCGGAGTTGGAGTCGCGGCTGTCTCCCGTTTATCAGGCGCTGAAGATGACGCCGGGGCAGTTGGAACTGCTCACCGGCATCAACGAGCGCCGCTGGTGGGAGCCGGGCTATCCGCTTTCGCTCGGTGCTGCCTCTGCCGCGAAGAAGGCGCTTGCCACCGCCGACATTTCCGCCGCCGACATCGACGTATTGATTTACGCGGGGGTGTGTCGCGAGAACTTCGAGCCGGCCACGGCCTGCGCGGTTGCTCACGAACTGAAGATTAACCCGAATGCCGCGATCTTCGACCTGAGCAATGCCTGCCTGGGCGTGCTCAACGGCATCGTGGACATCGCGAATCGAATTGAACTCGGGCAAGCGAAGGCGGGACTGGTGGTGTCCGCCGAAACTGCACGCGAGATCAACGAGAACGTGATTGACCGCATGGTGCGAACCAAGTCGGTCGAACTGTTTCGCGAAAGTGTCGCGACTCTGACCGGCGGTTCAGGCGCGGTGGCTGTGCTGGTGGTGAGTGAGGAACTGTCTGGCGCCAGGCGCCGAAAGCTACTCGGAGGAGTGACTCGGAACGCTCCTCAGCACAACGCGCTGTGTCGGTGGGGGCTTCAATCGCTCTTGCCGGCCGCGGCCGGTGCCGCGGAGCGGGTCTTCGGCCACAACGCGGTTGCGCTCGTGCAAAAGGGAGTCGATCTCGGAATGCGGCACGTGATGATCCCATTCATGGAGACTCACGCGGGCGAAGTATTGAAGTACGGCGTTGAACTCGGCCTGCGAACATGGAACGCGTTCCTCAGCAAGTTCGGCTGGCGAAGCGATAACCTCGACAAGGTAATCTGCCATCAGGTCGGTGCCGGTCACCGAGAAGCAGTGCTCAAGGCGATTGGCATTCCGCCGGAAAAAGACTTCAGCACATTCGAGTATCTCGGCAACATCGGTACGGTGTCGTTGCCGATCACCGCGGCCATCGCGGAGGAACGCGAGTTCCTGCAACAGGGCGACCGCGTCGGCTTTCTCGGCATCGGCAGCGGCCTGAATTGCCTCATGCTGGGCCTGGAATGGTAAGCGTGGCTTCTGTAGCCGGCCTCTGTGAGGCCGGACCGGGGTCACAGACCCCGGCTACAGAACGAGGGCGAAGGCAGCAGATAACCCAATTTCCATGAACACCACGTCTGGTTCTGATTCGCCCGCTCCTCTCCAAACAACACGCCTTCCTTCCGCCGAAGACACACTTCCCTTTCCCAATCCCGCTCCGGAACTGTACCCATTCACGCCGCGAATCGCGGTGCGTCGCGGATTGAGGATGAGTTATCTTGATGAGGGGCGCGGAGAAGCGGTCGTGATGCTGCACGGCAACCCAACGTGGAGCTTCTACTATCGCAATCTGGTGCTGTCTCTGCGCGAATCGTATCGCTGCATCGTGCCGGATCACATCGGTTGCGGACTTTCGGATAAGCCGCCAGAGTACGAGTACGACTACGCGCTGAAGAGCCGCATCGACGACCTCGAATGGCTCCTGGACGAACGCGGGCTGACCAAAGACCTCACGCTGGTGCTTCACGACTGGGGCGGAATGATCGGGATGGGCTTCGCGGCTCGTCACCCGGATCGCGTGAAGCGAATTGTCGCTTCCAACACGGCCGCATTTCCCAAACCGCCGGGCAAGAAGCTTCCGTGGTCGCTGTGGCTGGGTCGCAACACGCGACTCGGCGCGTGGCTCATCACCAGGCGCAACTCATTCTGCAAGTATGCCGCGAAGTGGTGCGTGACGCGCAAACCGCTTTCGCCCGAAGTTCGCAAGGCGTACCTTGCTCCTTACGATTCGCCCGCTCACCG
>JAKEEV010001138.1 GCA_022616395.1 Planctomycetia bacterium
AAGTCCACCAGTCGAGCTTCGGCCTGAAGCAGCGCAAGCATGCGCAACGGCGCTCCGCTGGGCTTGGGTGGCTTGGGCGGTTCCGGAGGCTTGATCTCGCCACCCGCGAGGAGCGCTTGCAGCTTCATCGCGAACGCCGGGTCTTTCTTCGCTCGCCCGGCAATGGACATTCCTTCCAGTGCGGCACTCAGACTGCCGGCCCGCGCAATCGCAATGCCCACCGTCAGCACCAGAGCCAGAACCGCTCCGATCCCCGCACCAAGTGCAATCTCCATCGTGGAAGCTCCTGTTGAAGTCAGTGTTGGGTTACTTCGTAGTGTTCTTCCGAGCCGGTTGTCTGAACGAGCCGCGACCGCGAGGGAGCGGTTAAAGTACCCCGCGCCCTTGCGGTCGCGGCTCGTTTCAGAGAGAGCTTCGATATTCCGCTCCCTTGCGGTCGCGGCTCGTTCAGACAACCGCGAATCGACACTGTTATACGGATGGGCAAGTCCGGGGAGTTATGCCGGTCGCGCGGGATGCGCTGGACTTTAACACGATCAGCAAACACAAGCGGCGCTGGTAATCTACGCCGGTCGCAATAAAATACCTGGATGGATTGGTTCTGCCGGATATACGGAGACGATGAAAGGTGAAGCGTCGATGCGAGATGTGCGTGGGCGAGTTGTGCTGGTCACCGGGGCTTCTCGGGGCATCGGTCGCCGAGTTGCCACCCGACTTGCAGAACGCGGAGCAATCCTGGCACTCACCGCGCGCTCGACAGACGACCTGACGAAGCTCCTGGACGAACTCCGGGCGACCGGCGCGCAAGCGGAAGCGTTCCCCGGCGATCTTACGGAGCCAGTAGCCCGCGAACGAATCGTCTCCGGCACCATCGCCCGATTTGGTCAGTTGGATGTGCTGATGAACTGCGCGGGAGTGTGCAGCTTCGGCGAGTTCAGCACCTCGACGGAAGCCATCGTGCGGCGAGTCATGGAAGTGAATTTCTTCGCCCCTCTCGAAATGATTCGCCTCTGCACTCCGTACCTGACACGCAGCTTCGAGACTTCACGCAATGGCTGGAAGCCAGCGGTGGTGAACGTCGCGAGCATCTGCGGAAGATGGGGCATCCCGTCGATGTCCGAACACTGCGCCAGCAAACACGCGTTCGTCGGGTTGACGGAATCGCTTCGAGGAGAGTTCGAGCGCTTCGGAATTGATACGCTTCTGGTGCTGCCGGGGCTTGTGAGAAGTGACGACTTGCAAAAACACTTGCTTCGCAACGAGGGGAAGATTCACCTGAACTTTGAAGGCGCTCAACCGCCGGACGAAGTCGCGGACGCGGTCGTGAAGAGTCTCGTGAAGAACCGCGTGGAGAAGGCGGTCGGCTTCGCGTCGTGGGGGGTGTGGTTCGGCAAACGATTCTTCCCCCGCGGCGTACGCTTCTTCATGCAACGCAAAGTTTGGAAGTACGCGAAGAGGGAGAAGACGGAAACGATGGCGTAACTGCAATCCGATGTACGCGAGCCTAAGCCATGCGCCGCATCGAGGGTTTTCCGCTGTGGATCGGAACTGCTCGCGATGCTCGCGACATCAAAGGAGTGTTGGCCGCGGGGATCGAGGCGGTTGTCGACCTCGCTATGATGTGTGAGCCGGTAACGCCCACGCGAGAGCTTGTGTACTTGCGGTTCCCGCTTGTGGACGGAGAAGGAAACCCGCCGTGGATGATTTGCTCGGCGGTTCACGCGGTCAAGGCACTGGTGAGGTTGAATGTGCCGACGCTGGTCGCGTGCGATGGAGGAATGAGCCGGGCAGTTGTGATCGCTGCGGCCGCGATGTGGTTCCAGATGCCGCTCAAAACTCCGCCCGATGAAGTGCTGGTGAAACTCGCGGTGGACGGCCCGGCCGATGTTCACCCGCTGTTGTGGGTTGATGTGAAGCGGTTCGTGTTCGCGTGCAGTGAAGCGTTTTATCGCCCGCGAGAGTGAGGAAGAAACCAAGACCCCTCACCCGCCGTTACGACTGCCGCAAGGCGTCAGTCTACGGCGACCTCGCCTCCGCACGGCGCAAGAGAGGTGGGCGCTTGCAGATGCGTGAAGCGAGTCGATGCGGGTTGATGCGTTTCCGACTTCGGGACGCGTCACCAAGAGGCGACGACCAAACACCTCGCTCCGCTCCTGCGGGGAGAGGTCGCCGCAGCGTCGCTTGCGATGCGTTGCGGCGGGTGAGGGGTCTTCATTCTTCCTGAACGAGGATTTCACCTGATGTGTGGAATCGCGGGGATGTTCGACCTTGGTGGCCAGCGGCAGGCGCCGGTGGGCGTCGTGCAGTCAATGGCTCAGGCTATCTATCACCGCGGGCCGGATGAAGACGGCTTCCTCGACCACCCCGGGTTGCATCTGGCGAATCGTCGGCTTTCCATCGTTGGACTCGCGGACGGTCAACAACCCATCGCCAACGAAGACAAGAGCGTCTGGACTGTCTTCAACGGCGAACTCTTCGACTATCCAGAACTCAAGCCGCAACTCGAAGCCAAAGGGCACGTCTTCCGCACTCACACCGACACCGAACTCATCCCGCACCTGTGGGAAGATCACCGCGAGGAGATGCTTCAGCACGTTCGCGGGCAGTTCGCGTTCTGCGTGTGGGATAGCCGAACCAACGAGGTGCTTCTCGCTCGCGACCGAGCTGGAATCTGTCCGCTGTTCTATACCATCGTGAAGCATGATGGCACTGACTGGCTCTTGTTCGCCTCCGAGATGAAGGCGCTATTCGCCTCCGGCATGGTCGAACGCAAGGCGGACTTGCAAGGGTTGAACCACATCTTCACGTTCCTCGCGATGCCCGGCCCAACGACAGTGTTCGCGGGGATCAAGTGCCTCACGCCCGGCCGCTATCTGCACTTCAAGCTCGGCAACACAACTCCCGAACAGGCGACCACGCAGAAAACATACTGGAAGGTCGCTTACCCCGACTGGGGAGAAGAAGACTACGGCTCGGATGAGAAGAAGGTTGTGGACGACTTCGAGGAAGTGCTCTTCACCGCGGTCAAGAAGCGATTGCGTGCTGATGTGCCGGTCGTTTCGTACCTCAGCGGAGGGGTCGATTCGAGTCTCGTTGTCGCAATGGCGAACAAGGCCATCGGCCGCGCGATCCCCACGTTCACCATCTCGGTCACCGAGAAAGGGTTCGACGAAAAGTCCGAAGCTCTGGGGGTCGCGAAAGCTCTTGGATGCAACCCGGTCGTGGTCGATTGTGGACACGAGGAACTGCGCACCTGTTACCCGGAGTTAATCTCCGCCGCCGAGTTTCCCGTAATCGACACTTCATCGCTCGGTCTGTTGCATCTGGCCCGCTCCGTTCACGAACATGGTTACAAGGTCGCTCTCACCGGCGAAGGGGCCGATGAGTGGCTCGCGGGGTATCCGTGGTTCAAGATTCACAGATTGGTCGGCTGGCTGGACAAGATTCCCCACCTGCCGGTCGGCTACGCGATCCGCAAGCTGTTCCTGAAGCTCACCGGGCAGCCGTCGTTCTCGTATTCCATTTACCGCCACATGCAACAGCAAATGGGCGGGCATAACGGCTGGTTCGATCTCTACGGCGTCATCAGCGTAAACAAGCTCCGCTTCTTCACTGGAGCCGCACGCGAACACGCACTCAAGCACTCCGCCATCGACGACCTGGAACTGCCCCTCGAGGAAATGAGGCGCTGGCACCCCTTCCACCGACAGATGTACTTCGGAGCGCGGATTATGCTCTGCGGTCACCTGCTCGCCTCCAAGGGCGACCGCGTCGCGATGAACTCCTCCGTTGAAACACGCTATGCCTTCCTCGACGAAGATGTGGTTGCCTACATGGCAAAACTTCACCCGCGATGGAAACTTCGCCGCTGGTTCAACGACAAATTCGTGGAGCGCAAAGTCGCGGAGCGCTGGTTGCCGAAAGAAGTAGCATGGCGACGAAAGAAGATGTTCCGCGCGCCAATGGATAGTTGGAAAGCAATGCGGAACGAAAACCAAAACGGGTCTTCCGGTCCGCGCTCCGATGGCTGGATCGACCAAATTCTTTCTCCCGAATCGATTCGCAAGGCAGGTTACTTCGATCCAGACGTAGTAAATGCGGCCCGCGAGCGACTCGCTCGATCCAGTGGTGGAGGAGTGAGGCGCACAAGCCTCGAAATGGGCCTCACCGGTGTGCTCGCCACTCAACTGTGGCACCACCTGTACATCGACGGGCAACTCTGCGAGTTGCCCTCCCAAGCGCGGAGCGCGGAACTCGGAACTCGGAGCGAAATCCCCGAGCCGATTCCCGCTTCCGCAGCGCGTTGAGCGTCTTTCGTTCCGAGTTCCGAGTTCCGCGCTCTATGAGTTACGCCCTTCAAACTCTCTGGCACGAACGATCACGCTACGCCTCCGGCGTACTGGCGGTGACGTTCTCGGCCGTCCTCATCGCTCTGCAATGCGGGCTGTTGCTGGGGCTGTTCAAGATCACGTCGATTCCAATCGACAACACCACTGCGGACATCTGGATTGGTTCGACTGCGGTGCAAAGCGTGGACATGGGGAAGCCGATTCCGCGCTCCTACATCACGCGCGTGGAAGGACGCGAGGGTGTCGTGTCGCTTGAAGAGTATATCGCGAGCTTCGCCAACTTCACCCGGTCCACCGGCGGCACCGATCTGTGCTTCCTCCTGGGAAGCAAGACCGATTACGGCTCGGCCGGAGCGGCCGGCTTGCTGACACGCGAACAAATCAATGCTCTGACGCTGCCCGATAGCATCATCGTCGATGAATCCGACGTGGAACGCCTTGGACTGAATAACCCCGAGGGCAAGTCGAAGATCAACGGCAAGGAAGTGAAGCTGGTGGGCACGGTGAAGGGCGTGAAGAGCCTCGCGGCTCCGTGGGTGTTCTGCTCGCTCTACACCGCCCGGCACCTGCTTGGCTTCTTGTTGCCACCGGACAACGTGACCTACTTCCTTGTGAGATGCGATTCGCCAGAACGCGCAAAACAAATTGTTGCCGACCTCAAGGCGGAATACGGCTCCGACATGGGCGCTTACACGGCGGAAGAGTTCTCGCTGCGCTCGCGCCTGTACTGGCTCACCCGCACGAAGGCCGGCATCGCCATCGGCTACGCAGCGCTTTTGGGTTTGATCGTCGGGGCGGTCATCACCGCGCAAACGCTTTACTCCGCGACCATCGCCAACGCCAAGGAGTTCGCCATCTTGCTGGCTCTGGGAATCCCACGCTGGCGAATCGCGGCGATGGTGATTGCTCAGTCGTTCTGGGTCGGCGTGATCGGAATCGCGCTGGCTTACCCCGCGTGTCAAGGATTCCGCTACCTGGCTCTGAAGTTCGGGGCCGATGTGGATCTGCGCTGGGAAGTGCTGGCCGGTGCCGCGGTGGTTACGATGCTCATGGCTCTTGTCGCCGGTCTGTTCGCGCTCCGCAGTGTGCGGCAGATCGAGCCGATGACTTTGCTTCGCTAGTCAGTCATTGGTCATTGGTCATCAGTCATTGGTCACTGGTGCAGAAGCCAGGAATCATCGCGACGCAAAGAGCAGATGCGAATGACTAATGACCAATGACAACCATGAGGTGTTTGTGGGTACACCCAGTCCGAGCCTGAAAGCCAACCGCGTCGTGAAGACGTACGGGGATGGTACGGCCCGGCGCGCGGCTCTGCGTGAGGTGTCGCTCGAACTCTACCCCGGCGAACTCGCGATGCTGATGGGTCCATCGGGAAGCGGGAAGTCCACGCTGCTGGCGATCCTGTCGGGGTTGTTGGAACCCGATTCGGGACAGGTGCTGGCCGAGGACGATGGGCGGATGCGCGACATCTGGGCGATGACGAACAAGGAGCGCGAAGCCTATCGCCGAAAACATGCCGGATTCATCTTCCAGGGCTATAATCTCTTCCCGGCTCTCACGGCCCGTCAGCAACTGGAGATTGTACTCTTGTGGGGCGAAGGAATCGGCGGAGGCGAAGCCCGCCGACGCGCTGACCAGATGCTCGAAAAGCTCGATCTGACTCCCAACCGCAACAAGAAGCCCGCTCAACTCTCCGGAGGCGAGAAGCAACGTGTTGCCATCGGCCGTGCTCTGGTCAAGAATCCCACTTTCATGTTTGCCGATGAGCCAACCAGCGCTCTCGACTGGGAGAACGGGCAGAAAGTAATGGAGTTGCTTCAGGACGCGGCCCATCAACGCAACGCGT
>JAKEEV010000017.1 GCA_022616395.1 Planctomycetia bacterium
AAAGAGAAGACACAAACCGTTTCCACCTTTGCGCTGCCGGAAGTGGCCTTCAGCAACGCGTATCGTCCGGGGTTTTCCACCTATCCCGACGGTTGGGCGTTCAAGGAAATCTGGGGCCACATCGCCGCGCACGACTCGCCCGCGTGGATCTCGGGCGAAGGCACGAATGTTTCGCCCAGCGGCATCGCCAGCGGACTCACGATGGAGTCGTTCCTGGGCCGGCATTTCAACCACGGCGCGGTGATGGTGAACCTGTTCGCGTGGCAGATGGGCGGCGATGCGATGAAGAATCACTTTTTCCGTCGCGCCATCGAAGGCCCCGAGGCGTTGGCGGCCTTCGGCAAGTTCCTCCGTGGCGAGAAACTCGTCGAGTCCGCCGCCGCCGGTTTTTCGAGCGAGGCGCTCGAAGCCAAAATGCGGCGGATTCAAACGGAACTTCCGGTCTGGGTGCAGAAGTCGGGCAAGCAGGCGCAGGCGATGCCCCTGGTCCAGAAGATGCAAGCACTCATCAAGGAAAAGAAATGGCAAGACGTGGACAAGATGGCGGATGAGATTCTGTCACTCATCTCCCCAGCAGAGAAGAAATGAAACGCTCAGCAAGGTTCCGGTAGCAACCGGATCGCGTCTCGGGTACGCGGCGATTGAAAGGAGGAAACGTCATGCAACGATTTAACGCGGGAGTGGTGGTAATGTCGATGGTCGGTCTCGTGTGGTGCGAGGCCGTCGCCCAGGAGGCAGGCCCACTGCTCGAACAGGTCGCCACCGGTTTCCGATTGGCGGAAGGGCCAGCTTGGGACGGCGAGAACTTGATCTTCAGCGATGTCTTCCCCTCGAAAATCCACAAGCTCGGCTCCGACGGAAAGGTGAGCACGATCCGCTCCGACACGCGGAAAGGCGCGGGCCTGGCCTTCGACTCGAAGCGCCGGTTGCTCATCTGCGAAGTGGATGGGTTTCGCGTGACCCGCATTGAGAAGGACGGAACCGAGACGACTCTCGCCGAGTCCTACGCAGGGAAGAAGCTCAACGGGCCGAACGACCTGGCCGTGGATGCCAAGGATGGAATCTACTTCACGGACCCGCTCTTCTTGAACAAGGACAAGCGGGAACAGGACAAGGAGACGGTGTACTACATCAGCCCCGAAGGGAAGGTCCTTCGGGTCGCGGACGACATGGAGCGGCCGAACGGAATCGAGTTGGCCGGGGACGGCAAGACGCTGTTCGTGGCAGACACCGCGAAGTCGAAGCTCCGCGCCT
>JAKEEV010000018.1 GCA_022616395.1 Planctomycetia bacterium
GACGGCTACACGCAATCGAAGGTCGAAGCCGAACGCCTCGCGCTTCAGTACCATCGCAAGCAGCAAGTCCCGGTGACGATCCTGCGGCCAGGTTTTGTGTACGGCCCGCGTGATCGGACCGTGCTTCCTCGCTTGGTGAACCGCCTGAAAGAGAGAAGCGTGATCTACATCGCACGCGGGCGATTCGCGCTCAACACGACCTTCGTGGGGAACATCGCCGACGCGGTTCTTCTGGCCATCGACGCGCCTGCGGAAGCGGCCGTGGGTGAAGTGTTCAACATCACCGACGGCGAGTTCGTCAGTAAGCGGAGGTTCTTCGAGACTGTCGCGGATGGATTGGGCCTGAAGCGTCCGCGAAGCTTTCCGCCTGTCCCCGTGTGGCTGGCTCGCGTGATGGCCAACTGGCGCGAGGGCGTGTTTCGTCGGAAGAACAAGCCTCATCCGCCGCGCATCACGCAGGCTCAACTCAAGTTCGCCGGCCTCAACCTCGATTTCTCCATCGCCAAAGCCCGCACCAAACTCGGCTACACCCCGCGAGTGTTCTTCGACGAGGGCATGAAACAGGCGCTGGAGTGGTACCGCCAAGGCCAATCGGAGCCGGAAGCGTAAGACGGTCATCAGAGCCGGAAGCAGCGCGAAGGGAAGCCAAATCCGTCGCTGACGCTTCCGGCTCCGATAAAGATGAAGGTAACAAGTCCAACGCATTTCCCCGCGACTGTGTTATCATCGGCGGAAGAAGCGAGTTCCCTTATCTCAGGGGTGGTGACCATGTTCACGCGACTGGTTCCGGCCGCGGTGGCGGTGGTGGCAATCGGGTGGCTCGTGTCGGCACAACCAGCAGGCGATGAGAAGCCTGGCGGCGGACAGCCAGCTCCGGGCACCAAAGGCGACGGGAAACTCGATAAGGATGCCGCGACATTCGAGATTCGACTCGCTGACGACACCGTGATGAAGGTGACGCTTCTCGAACAAACGGTGTCGGTCACCACGAAGTACGGCAAGTTGAACATCCCGGCCGCGGAGGTTCGCAGACTGGAGTTCGGGTTCCGCTACCCCGAAGGGATGGAAGAGAAGATTACCAAGGCGATTGGCGAACTCGGTTCGCCCGAATTCCGCACGCGAGAGGCAGCGGAACAGACGCTGGCCAACTGCGAGCACTTCGCGATCCCGGCTCTGAGGCGCGCGGTGAAGGGCGAAGACCCGGAGGTTGTGCGCCGGGCACAGGCGGTGCTGAAGTTACTCGAAGCGAAGCTGACTCCCGACAAGCTGGAGTTGCGTGATTACGATGTGGTGGAGGCGGCCGAGTTCACCGTGCGCGGGCGGATCGAACTCAGCGCGCTCAAGGTGCGGACGAAGTTCTTTGGCGATGTCACGGTGAAACTCACCGACATTCGCTCGTTCCGCTCGGTCGGTTCGGCAGCCGGAGGCGCGTTCACGCTCGACGCGGGCAAGTACGCGAAGATGAATCAGGCCGACTGGATGGAAACGACTATCGAGGTGACCGCGGGGCAGCAACTGGAAGTGACGGCCACGGGGAAGGTCGATCAGTGGCCGCAAGCGCCAGGCGCGTACATGGTCGAGCCGGGTGGGTTACCGGGCTACGCGACCGGAGGCGCATTGCCCGGAGGCGGTCAACGCATCGGCGTGCCCGGTCAGTTGGTCGGCCGCATCGGAGCCAAGGGTACTCCATTCGCGCTGGGCGCTTCATACAAGGGGAAGGTGACCGAGAACGGCAAACTGTATCTGCGAATCTCTCCCAGCCCGTGGAACTGTGACTCGACCGGCTCGTACAAGGTCATTGTGAACATCACCACGCCATGACCGCGACGAACCGGATTCATAAACTAACCAAGACGGGGGCCATCAGTGGCCCCCGCCTTCATTCCAAGATCTTTTGTGAGTGACACTGCACTGTCACAACCTAATCCTGCCACCGTTTACGCTGATCGACTGGCCGCGCGCCGGGTGACCGTCGCCGCGCTCGCCGCGAAGCTCGATATGTTCAGCTATCTCCGGCTTGGGGCGTTTCTGGTTGGTCTTGTGGTCGCCGGGCTGAGTTTCGCGGCTCAGATCATTTCGCCGTGGTTCACGCTTGTGCCGGTCCTGGTGTTCTTCTACTTCGTTGCGAAGTTCCAGATGATTCGCGGGCGCAAGGCGTGGGCCGAACGAGCCGCGAAGTTCTATTCTGGCGGATTGGATCGTCTCGCGGGCAAGCCCGGTGGGATCGGCGACGGAGCACGCTTCGCTGATGATTCACACCCTTACGCCGCGGACCTCGATCTCTTCGGCCCCGGCTCGATTTTCGAGCGCATAACGGCGTGCCGCACGCACGCGGGCGAAGACACGCTCGCTGCGTGGCTCAAAGCACCCGCCGATCCAGTGGAAGTGAAGGCACGGCAAGAAGCAGTGGCCGACCTCGCACCAAGGCTCGATCTACGCGAAGCAGTCGCGGTAGCGGGTGCTGATGCACCGGCTACGGACTATCATCCGCTCGCGGAGTGGGGCGCTTCCCCCTCGCCCCGTTGGGGAGAGGGTGGCGAGCAAAGCGAGCGGGTGAGGGGAACGAGCGCCCAAGACGACCCCTCACCCGGCCCTTCGGGCCACCCTCGCCCCAACGGGGCGAGGGCAACTCCTCCGCAGTGGAAGCGGATCGCGGTGGAGTTGCTCGGTTGGGTGAATGTGCTCGCGTGGGTCGGTTGGCTGTTCGTCGGCACGACGGCGCTGCCGGTCTTTGTGTTCGGAATCGCATCGCTCGCACTCGCGTTGCCGCTGTTGCCGTGGGCGCGGAAGGTGCTCGGTCCGCTGGAACGCGCCGCGGAAAACTTATCGCTGTTTGAATCGCTTCTCGGTCGACTCGAACGCGAAATGTTCCAGTCGAAGCGCTTGAACGAACTCCAAGCTGCGATGAGAGCCGAAGGGCTGACCGCTTCGGAACAGATTCGCGAACTGCAAGAGTTAGTGAACTGGTACAACTCGCGGAAGAATGCGTTCTTCTTGCCGGTCGCGATTCTCCGCATGTGGAACGTGCGGTTCGCGTTCAAGCTGGAAGCGTGGCGCTCTCGTTCTGGCCCCGCGATTGCGCGCTGGCTTCGCGCGGTGGGAGAAGCGGAGGCACTCTCGTCACTTGCCGGTTACTTTTACGAGAACCCCACCGACATTTTCCCCACCGTCTTGCCCTCGCCCCGCCGGGGAGAGGCTGGCGAGCAAAGCAAGCCGGGTGAGGGGAACCACGCGGTGCGGCTTGCGACCACGGGACTTGGTCATCCGCTGATTCCCGCTCCGCGGTGTGTGCCGAATGACGTATCGCTTGGTGGAGATGTGCGAGTGCTGATCGTCAGCGGATCGAATATGTCCGGCAAGAGCACGCTGTTGCGCTCGGTGGGTGTGGCTGCGGTCCTGGCGCTTGCTGGTAGTGTGGTGCGCGCGAAGACTTTCGCTCTTACGCCAGTTGCCATCGGAGCAACGATGCGCGTGCAAGATTCGCTTCAAGCGGGGCGGTCGAGGTTCTTCGCGGAAGTTCAGAAGGTTCGCCAACTGCTCGACATCGCTCAAGCCGGTTCACCTCCGCTCTTGTTCTTGCTCGATGAACTCTTCGCGGGCACGAACTCGGCGGATCGAGTCGCGGGCGCGGAGGGCGTGATTCGCGCGTTACTCGCGGCCGGCGCGATTGGCTTCGTAACTACTCATGACCTGAGCCTGACTGCGGTGACAGATGCGATTCCCGGAGCGGCGAACGTTCACTTCTGCGATGGCTTCGCGGGCGGCGAGTTGCACTTCGACTACACAATGCGGCCCGGTGTCGTTCCGCACGGCAACGGGCTGGCTCTCATGCGCGCTGTCGGGCTGAAGGTGTAGGCGAACCCCGCCCGCAAGGGCGGTGGGTCAAGCGACACCCACCGCCCTTGCGGGTGGGGTTCGCCAAACACTTGCGGCGGTTCGCCAAACGGTCTTTTTTTCGTGGTGCGAGTCGTGCTACCGTCTGGCTCCCAAGCCCCAAGCCCAAGGAGGAGCCAGATGAGACTGCTAATCGCTGTCTGCGCGCTTGTCGTCTTCGCCCTCCCGGCTGCCGCGGAGCCGCCGAACGTCTGGGAACACCGATCCACTCTTCGGACTGATCTTTCGCCCGGCCCTGGTCCCGTTTCCCAACCCGGCGAGATTGCTTATCTTTTGGCGAGTTCCACCACCCACGGAGTTGTCGCGGCGGGCGTTTCTAATTGGACTCGATCGTCATCGGCTTACCCTTCCGCGGACTTCTCGCTTGTCCAGCTTGGTAACCTGACCGCGTTCGCTATGGGCGACGATGGGCGGAATACGGAAGTGAGCGGGAGCGGTCGGTATTACCTCGACCTGGAAATCCGCAGCGCGGACAACCGCGTCGGCATGGTGACGTTCACCGGCCCATTCACCACCGGCTGGTCGAACGGCTACGGCTATGTGATACCGGACGACCTCCCGACGTTCGGAACGCTCTGGCTCGACGGTATGCTCTATCGCATCCGTCTGGGTTACGGGCTGGGCGGGCCATACTACCAGCAATCGGAATCCGGCACCTGGGAGCAAGTGTGGTTCGCGACGGACCCTGTTCCCATTCAGAATGGGGGATACTGGACGGAGAATACCGGAGCGTTTTACGCGGAGATCACGCCGACCCTGACTCCAGAACCGAGTAGTTGTGCGTTGGCCGGGATCGGACTGACCGGCTTCCTACTCGTTCGGCGAGCGCGGCGCGTCGGAATGCCAGTCGGGTGAAGTCTCGCGTGTCGGCAATGGGCTGACTCCTGCGCGCAGTGGGGCTTAAAATGTGACTTCTTGACAAACTGACTCGGAGTAAGCCCGCCGAGTCAGAGGACAGAGGACAGAGAACAGAAGACAGAGATCAGAGGACAGAGATCAGAGGACAGAAGACAGAAATCAGAGGACAGAGGGCAGAAGACAGAGGACAGAACAGGAGCAGGAGTTTCGTTTTCGCTGTTCTCTGACCTCTGATCTCTGAATTGAATCACCCGAGGTCGAGAAGGCCGGTCCAGTTCACATCGGCCAGCCAGCCGAGAGCAGTTCCAGCACCTTCCACCACCGCGCCGGCACCAGAAGAGACCACCGTCATCACGCCATCGGCTCCAGTCGAGACCAGATTGACCGCGACCTCCGCGCCGGTTTGCACCACCGATACAGTCACATCGGCACCGGTCTGGGCGACGTGAACGACTCCTCCCCAAAGCCCATCAGCCAGTTCGACCGCGTCGAAGTCGATGTTCCCGGAGAAGAACGTATCTGCAACCGACTGCCTCATGACCTCCGCGTCGCACACTTCCCCCCGCGACCGCGTGCAGAGCTGCGAAGTCCGCTGGGCTACAGTAGAGCATGTACGCGAAGCAGACGTAATCGATGTTCAGGGCGGAATCGGCGGCGGTCGAGTGAACTTGCTGAGGCGTGTAGTGCTTCTGATGGCCGTATTTCGCCCGCAACTTCGGCCCGAGCGTGTTCAAATACTCCTTGACGGCCTTCTTCTTCTCCGGGGTCATTTCCCGCGAGCAGCCATCGGCTGGCGTGACGGGAAGTTCATCGGAACCAGTGGGAGTTCGTTCGGCCACGGGGCACCGTGCGAAAAAGGAAGCGACTGGAGCGAGGGTTCGCCGCCTGTCAGGGATAGTTCGTTGCCACTGGCACAATCTTGCCCGATTTTTTTCCAGATTGCCACTTGAACCTCACGTTACGTCAGGCCGTATCATCCCCGCGTCGAGTAATGAACCACGGCCCTTGCGGGCCGGGTTCACCGCAGGAGTAATCTGCCATGCCGGAACAGCGCTGGAAGGTGGGCGAACTGGCGGCCCGCACGGGCTTGACCATTCGCACGCTGCACCATTACGACGCGATCGGCCTCTTGGTGCCGTCTGTGCGAACAGAGTCCGCGCATAGTTCCGGCCACCGGCTCTACACTGCCGCTGATGTAGCCCGGTTGCATCAGATTATCTGTCTGAAGCAGCTTGGGTTCCCACTGGAGCAGATCAAGGAGTACATGAGCAGCGCGGATTACGATCCGCGCGAAGTCGTGAGGCTCCATCTGGCGAAGGTGCGTCAGCAGGCGATTGAACTCGCCGAACTGGGCGACCGACTGCAAGGTCTGGCGGAGATACTCGACCGGGCGGATTCTGTTTCGCCCGATACATTCCTGGAAACAATTGAGGTGATGACCATGATCGAGAAGTATTACACCCCGGAGCAATTGAAGCAGCTTGAAGACCGCCGAAAGGCCGGCGGGCCGGAAATGGAAGAAACGATTCAGAAGGCTCCGCAGATGTGGGCTGATCTTTTCGCCGACGTGAAAAGCGCGATGGACGCGGGTGTTGATCCGACCGACCCGAAGGCTCAGGAGTTGGCGAAGCGGTGGCTGGCGCTGGTGATGGGCTTCACCGGCGGCGACCCCGGCATCTTCAACTCGCTGCGCAACATGTACCAGAGCGAGGACAACGTCGCGGGCATGGATGTGAAGGCCATGAAGCCGATGAATGACTACCTCGAGAAGGCCCGAATCGCGGCCGGCATCAAGCATCCGGGACAGTAACCGTAGGACAGGCTTCCAGCCTGTCATTTCGGAGACAGGCTGGAAGCCTGTCCTACGGGCACCAAATTCCCCAAAAACTGAGCCGTGCAGTTTTCCCAGGTGTATCGTCGGCCTTCGTTGGCGCAAGCTTCTGGGTTGCCGCTTTCGAGAGCGCGTTCGACGGCTCGGCCCAGGTCGGTGTCGAGAGCGCCGAGTTCGTCTCGCGTGATGATGTCCATCGGCCCGGTGACCGGATACGCGGCCACTGGCAACCCGCTTGCCAGCGCTTCAATCACCACGATGCCGAATGTGTCCGTGCGGCTCGGAAACACGAACAAATCCGCCGCCGCGTACACTTCACCGAGAGCTTCTCCCTTGCGATAACCCAGGAACACCGCTTCGCGGTGTTCGCGTTCGAGTTTCGCGCGCGCTGGGCCATCTCCGACAACGAGCTTCGTGCCCGGCGTCTTCAACTTCAGGAAGTCATCAATCCCCTTCTCGTGAGACACGCGACCAACATACAGCAACACGGGCCGCGGATAGCCACTCACGGGCTTGGGGCGCGGGCGAAAGATGCCGAGATCAACTCCGCGCACCCATCGCCGAATGGGAGGAGCAAACCCGCGACTGAATAGCTCCTTCTCCAAGCTCGCGGTCGCGACCATCATGCACGATGACTTGCCGTGGAACCACTTCAGGAACTTGTAAGTGATTCCTTCGGGCACCCACGCGAGTCTCTTCAGGTATTCCGGGAAGCGCGTGTGGTACGATGTACTGAACCGCCAGTTCATTCGGCGGCAGAAGTGGCGAACCCAGAAGCCGAGCGGACCCTCCGTGGAAATGTGGACGTGATCCGGCCGGAACTTCCACACGCGCTGATACACGCGACCCGGCCGCATGACGCACAGCGGAATCTCCGGGTAGAACGGTACCGGGAATGATGGGAAACCGGTCGGCTCGATGACCTCGACCGCGTGCCCCTGCGTGCGGAGTAACTGCGCGGTGGTATCGAGCGTTCGGACAACTCCGCTGACTTGCGGATGCCAGGCGTCTGTCGCGATGAGAATGCGAGCCATAGGCGGACGGCGTGCGTCGGTTAGTTTGTGAGCGTCGAGCCGTCAGGCCGACGGTAATTGTGAGCGGCGCGGCGTCAGCCCGCCGGTGGAACTGGGAGCATGATAATGCCTGATCCAGATAAGCGCAAGCTCCGCGAGATCAAACGCAAGCTCAAGAAGCGCGGAAACAAGCACCGTCGCCAGCAGTTGAAGAAGGACTTGGCCGAGAACCCGGAAGAGGCCGCTCACAGCGAAGAAGACCTCGGCCGCCACCGTTCTGACACGCTCAACCGCCTCGACAACGACAGCACTCGCCGGAAGAAGGACGAGGAGGAGTGACGCTCGCGGTTACGGCTTCTTCGGTGGGTCTTTGCCCGCCAGATAAGCGGCGAAGTTTTGAGCCAAGCGGACGGTGCCCGCGGTCATCATGATGTAGCTGACGCGGTCGTTGGGGCCGTGACAGTAGCGCGTGAATCCGCAATCGATTATCACTCGCCGACCTTGCTCCTTCGAGACAACCACGACCGGCTTGCCGTCGCTGGCCTTCAGAACCACGTCCAGCTTGTCCGACTTCGGGACGGTGCTGATGGTCACTCCCTCGTAGACGAAATTCACACCGGTCAGGAGGTGGTGATCGTCCACTTCGTAATCGCCCTTATACTTTCGGATGTCGGCCGGAGTCAGCTTCCGCTCGCGGACGTAAGCAATCTTTTCGCCCCCGTAGTTTCCGCTCACGCCCACACCGAAGAGCCGCCGGGCCAGTTCGTTCGCTTCCGTGGTGAACGGGTCGTTATCGGCGAGCAAACACAGGCCCTTGCCGTTTTTCACGAAGTCAACGATTGAGTCATAGTCGCGGGCGGTGAGATGAAACGCGGGGGAAACGCCCAGAGCGTAGTCCGCGACGGTCATCGTAATCATGTCGTCTCGAGTCCACCCCGCGGGGATCTTGGAACCGGCCTCCTTGATGACTTGATCGAACAGATCGGGCGACAACTCTCGAAGTTGCTTGGCGATCATCTCTGGGGAAATCCCCAGAGAGCGCTGAGCACGCAGTTGAGGCTCGGGAGCAGTGGAGAGAATCCACAACTGGTCGATTTCCTTCAACCACGCCTGCTTGAACTGGCCGAACTCGCGACGAACCACAAAGCCTTTCTCTTGCAGAGCCTTCCACATGGGGTTCTTCAGAGCGAAGAACATATCTCCGCCCCCGGTGTGTGGCGACCAGAACAACAGCCGCTGACCGGTGAACTCGTTCTGCTTGGCAAGCCCCTGGTTCTGTCCGATGGGGTTACCAAACTGGTCGAGCTTGCTGTAGTCGATCTCAGGCGGTTTGGGTGGAGGGGGAGGGTTCTCCTTCGGCTTCGGCAGAGGATTTTCGGTTGATGGAGTCGTGTTGGGTGGCGTTGGGTTGGGCGGAGTCGTGGGTGTCTTTGGTGGAACCGTGGTTGACGGAGTCTTGGGCGGTGTTGTGGGTGAAGTTGTCGGCGGTGTGGTTGTTGGCGGTGTCGGAGTCGTTGGAGTCACGGAGGGCGTGGTCGTTTGCGCTTGTTCAACGGGTTCCGAAGGCTTACGGAAAGCACTCACCGCGACGAGCAGAATAGCCACAACCAGCACCGCGCCGCCCATGATCGCGCCGACCTGGACTCGCTTGTCCGCCCACAGACTCGGTTGCGAGTCATCAGGAAGGTCTTCGGGAAGATCCTCGGGAATCGGTTGCCCGCGCGTTGCGCGTTGAGGAATGGGTCTGGGAGCGGTCGGAGTTGCCTTCGCGGGCAATTCGGGAAGATCAAAGACTTCCACAGCAGGCGCGGCCGACTTCGGCATCGGCGCGGGCTTTGACCCGACCGGTCGGGATGTTGGTACTGATGGAGGCGCGGGGGATTTAACAGTTTGCGCAGAAGCGCTCCCGACGGCGATGAGCGTGACCCAGCGGTCGCACTTGGGACACTCGAACTTCGGTCCGGGCGGGTTCACAAGCGTCAACAGAACCTGACAGGCCGGGCACTGATACCGCGCGGGCATGGGGCGTCCTCTGCGCGAAGGGGGATGTGATAATGATACCCGGCCGCTTGGCGCTTGCCGCGGATATTCCGCGGGCAGTTCCAGCGTCTCAAGAGCGCGCGGAGACTTCCGAGTCACTCGATGGTTACCACTTCGTTGCCATTGCGCGTGCTGAGGGCGCGAAGCGTGGAGACTGGGGTTGAGTCGCGGAGAAAGCGAACGCTCCCGTCTGCGAGAGCCACATTCACTCCGCCCGTATGGAAGCTTCCGTATGCTCCAAGTCGGCCTGCCCACAACGGACGAAGAGCGTTCCAATCCACCGGAGGAGGAGGAAGCGGTGGCAATCCCGGCAGCGGAGGGGGAGGAGGAGTCCACACGGTTGGGTGTCGGTGGCCGATTGCTGCTTGCGCGGTCAACAGCGCGCCGGCCGCGTTCGGACCCGGAGGCGGTGCCCACACAGAATAGTTCGCTGCGGGCTGAAGCGGAGGATTGGGCGCGGGAGTGATGACACCCGGCGGGGCATTCAGGTAAGAATCTAGAGCCGGATCGCCAATCACACGCTCACCGAAAAGAATCGTGTTGGACGTTCCATCAGTCACCCCGAGGATCGCGACCCCTCGCTGATTGCGGGCCGGTTCCGAGAGTGGCCCGGTGGTGTGGAACATTCCATCCAGAGTCGCGAAGGCCGCTGGGTATGCCTGAGAGCCTCCGTTGCCTCCGTAGGTCGTGAACGCAGCGCTCGGGGCATGTTGAAGCGGATGGCTTGGGCATACATAGATCGTAATCACGGTTCCCGCGCGCGAGGGTGTGCCTGAGTAATTCGTGGAGGGAGTGACGAAGTCCCACTGCCGGTGTAACGCGGTTTGCTCGATGTGTGGAAGCAGTTCGACGAAGAGCGTTGAATTGTGCGGGCCGCCAATCTGGGCCGCGCCGGGAAACTGCTCGTGGACATCGTGATAGTTATGGCACGCCAGAGCGATTTGCTTGAGGTGACTTGTACACTTCATCCGGGCCGCGGCCTCGCGAACCTTCTGCACGGCAGGAAGAAGTAGGCCAATGAGGATCGCGATAATCGCAATCACCACAAGAAGTTCGATGAGCGTAAAGGCACGACGCTGGCGCATGCGAGCCTCGGCAAGTGGAGAGTCAGGCGCACTCAGCTATCATCACGTCTTGAACTCACGCTGTCCACCGTGATGCCGAAATGATTGAGCACGCTCTTGCTTCGTCCGAACTGTTTCCCGGTTGCCTCGAAATTACACCCCCGCGTTCTCTTCGAGCTTGCCCAGTCGCCAGGCTCGGCGTTCGCTCCAGCGCCAGAAGAGTTGAGCCGCGATGACAAGCGCGAAGGTTGTCGCGAGGAGAACGAACGCCAGTTGAGCGTTCGACCAGTCCGATAGCGGCCCGCGAAGTTTCTCGGGAACTCGACCCATCAGCGACCGGCGCATTCCTTCCAGCCAGTACGTTGTGGGTAAACTCAAACTGATCGGCTGAACCCATCCCGGCAGCACACTTAACGGGAACACAACGCCACTGAGCAAGTACACCAGACCCGCGATGCCTTCGCTCAGGAACATCCCGTTGCGCGACAGGTTCAAACACGCTGCCGCGAGCAACATGCCGCACGCCCAGAGCATCACGCCGCCGATAAGTAAGAAGACCAGCAGCCAGAGCACACCGAGACTGCCCGCCCCGACCGCATCCCGAACTTGAGCGAACAGAAGCAAGCCCACCGTGATGTTCAGCACTCCTCCGACGGTGCCCTCCATCGCGCGAGCTGCTCCGCGGCCGAGGAAGTACGTCTGGAAGTGAGCCGGGCTGATGTAGATGTACTTCAGCATGCGGTAATGTTCGCGATCGCGCACCACCGCGTAACTCAGACCGAACATGACCGTGCCGACCAGCCCGTAACAGGCGTTGGACACATACATGTAAGGCAGGAACTCCGGAGCGATGCCCGCGCGACCGATCGCGCCGATGGCGCCGGCCTTCGCCGCCTGATCCGCAGCATAGAACATGCCCACAAGCATGAGCGACCCGCAGACGGGCTTCACGAGCATGTAAAGAGCGAACAGCCACGGACTGGCCCAGTTCGTTTCGAGCTGCCAGCCAAGCCACGCGGCCAGCCGAAGCGTGCGGAAGCGTGCAAGCATGAAGGAATGATACGCACAGTGAGACTGGCGCGATAAGCGTGACTCCCAACTCTCAGGGGCGACGATTCGCCTTGCTTTGCCCTTGCGAGAGAGTATGCTGGGCGCATATCCACTAGGAGAGGCAACGATTATGGCTCACATCCTCTGCGAAGTTACCGATGGACTGCGTCCTGCGGAAGCCACCGTCGCGGTGCGCGATTACACTGGTCGGACCGAATATCTCCCAGTTGATCGCGGGCTGCTTGCTCGCGCAAACGGGAAATACTTGCTTCCCGTTCACATGATCTATCAAGATCAAGCGAAGGGTGCCGCGCTCGTCCAGTTGCCCGATGAGGCAGACTCGGGTACCTCGCGGATTTGGGTTCGCCTCGCGGACATCGTAGTTCCCGAGGTGGCGTCATGATTCTGTCCGACCGTGAAATTCGATTAGCCATTGAGCGTGGTTTGATCGGGTTGACTCCAACTCCGCCGAAGGAAAGTCTGCTCTGGTCAACAACCACATTGGATCTGAGGTTGGATGAGGAGTTACGTGTTTGGGGACCGTTAGCATCCCCGACAGGAACTGATGTGGTCGATCCCATCGGTCCTGGGTTCAACTCCAACCAACTCGTTGCTCAACACACAACACCGGTCGATTGTACTGCCGGTTTCATTCTCGAACCAAAGGCGTTCGTCCTCGGTTGGACCATTGAGCGGCTTCGCTTACCGCGTGAGGCACGCCTCGGAGCCAGGGTCGAGGGAAAGAGCGGGTTGGCCCGAATCGGTATCGGGATTCATGTCACCGCGCCGACAATTCATCCGGGTTTTGGAGCGATCCCGTCAGGGAGTCCGATCCGGCTGGAGATTTGGAATGTCGGCACCCTTCGCGTCCGGCTCACGAAGGGTATGCCGATCTGTCAACTCATCTTTGAGGAAGTCCACGGGATACCCGAAACTGAGAACATGGGCCAATTCCGAATCCAGGGTCCGCCAACAACTTCGTAAAGCGTCGCGGCGCAATTCAGAGTGCCCCGCGACGCTTTCTTGTCCTTACTTGATCTCGCCGGAGTGGCCCTTGATCTCGCCGACGGGTTCGGCTCGGCCTCCGAGGTGCTTGGCGAGGAACTGCTCGGCGATGGCGAAGAAGTGCAACCGGTTCTCCGGGCGCTGGAAGCCGTGCCCCTCATCCGGGTAAATCACGTATTCCACCGGCTTACCGGCCTTTCGCATCGCCTCCACGATCTGATCGCTCTCCGCGACCTTCACACGCGGATCGTTCTTCCCCTGGCCGATCAAAAGAGGCTTGGTGATCTTGTCCGCCTTGAATAGAGGCGAACGCGACTTCAGGAATTCTTCGTCCTTCTCCAGGTCGCCGATTCGCTTGGCGAAGAGAGCCTTCGCGGGCGCCCAGTAAGGAGGGATCGTCTTCAGAAGTGTGATGATGTTGCTTGGCCCAACGATGTCCACTCCGCAGGCGAATTCCTCTGGCGTGAAGGTGAGACCTACGAGCGTCGCATAGCCGCCGTAGCTCCCTCCGGCGATGGCGACCTTCTTCGGGTCGGCGACACCTTGCTTCACCAGCCAGTTCTTGCCATCGACCAAGTCCTGGTGCATCTTGCCGGCCCACTCCTTGTTCCCGGCGTTGAGGAACGACTTGCCGTAACCAGTCGATCCGCGGTAGTTCACTTGCAACACCGCGTATCCGCGATTGGCAAGGAACTGCACGAGCGGGTTGAAGCCCCAGTTGTCGCGTGCCCACGGTCCTCCGTGAACGAGCAGCACGGTGGGTAGATTCTTCGCCTCAACGCCAACAGGTTTGGTCAAGTAGCCGTGAATGGTCAGCCCGTCCTGCGACTTGTAGCTGATCGGTTCCATCTGGGCCAACTTCAGCTTCTCTAACTTCGAGTTGTTCACGAACAGGAACTCGGCTTTCTTCTCGCTACGGTGGTAGAGGTAGTACGAAGTGGGGCCATCGTCGGTAGCGTAAGCCACAATCCACTTGCTGTCATCCGTCGTCTGGCTGGGAATGCTGAAGTCTCCTCGACGCACCTTCGCCAGAGCTTCGAAGTCCGCCTTCACGCTATCATCGAGAACCTTCCACTCGGTTCGGGCCTTTGTGAATGACACGGCAAGCGGGATGCGCTTCTTGTTGTCGATCATCGCTCCTCCGAGGTCATACTCCTTGTCCTCCGCGATGACTTCTTCCTTGTTGGTGGCGAGGTCGTACTTGACCAGCCGCATCGTGTTCGCGTTGTCGTTGGCAACGATGTAGAGCGTGTTCGCATCGTTCCCAAAGCCCGCGGCTGCACCCTGTTCGTCACTCGGCCACTGCTTGATGGTCTTCCACTCCGCTCCGGGCTTCTCACGCACCATCAGGTCATAGCCGCCGGTCTTCATGTTCACGGACGTCGCGGCTCGGATGTTGAAATCCTTATCAGTTGTCCAACTCACAACGAGACCCGGATTCTGAGTGTCGAGTTTCTCCTCGCCAGTGGAGATTGTGATCCGGTGCATGTCGAACGCGGCCTTGTCGCGCTTGTTCATGCCGACAAGGATCGTGTTGGGGTGCTTCTCGTCGGTCTCGACTCCCTGCACGCGAACGCCATCGAAGGGAGTGAGGTCGCGTGTCTTGCCGGTTTCGAGTTCGCTTGCGAAGAGGTGGAAGTTCTCGTCTCCTCCCTTGTCTTGCAAGTACAAGAGGTGCTTCCCATCGTGTGCCCAGAAGTATTGGCGGATTCCGCGTTTCTCGTCACTGGTCACCTTCTTGACCATCACTTTTCCGGCGGGTTTCGCGGTCGGCTGAACCCACACTTGCAGGACGTTCTTCTCATCCGGTGCCAGATACGCGATGTACTTGCCGTCGGGGGAAATCTGCGGACTGGCTTTGTCCGGGTTGCCGAAGAGCACATCGCGCGGAATGAGTGGAGGTAGTTCGGCGGATGCAACTGTGGGGAACAGGAGAATCACCGGCGCAAGAAGCGCGAAACGAAGCATAGGGAACTCCCAGAAACGGGTTGGGAATTGGGACAGAGGAATTGTAGGGAGCAATCAGAGCCGCGACCGTCAGGGAGCGGTCTTGGTTAAGCGCTTTCCTCAGAGCCGCGACCGTTAGAGGGCGCTTTACGAAGATCGCTCCCTGACGGTCGCGGCTCTGATTCGTGCCTCTCGGCAAGCGGCACCTACTTTGCGCGCAGAGTTACTTCGTACTTCATGCAGTTAATCATGTCCGGCTTCTCGCCCGCCGGAGGAAGGCCGGTGAGAGTGAACTTGTTGCCGTCCACGGCGAAGTCGAAGGGCTTGAGTGTGTTCGGATCGTCCGGGATTGGGACAAGCTTCACCTCGGCGAGTGTCTTCGGCAACTTGCCGTCATTGGCAGCCGCATGGAGGCGAATGGCTTCAACAGCGCGGAGCATCGCGATTCGGCGGTTCATGCGTGCGTGTGCCTCGAAGACTTTCTCGAAGGCGCGCACCGAGAGGGTGAACGCGGTCACGATCGGGTCGCCCGCGTCGGTCTTCAGTTTCTCGGCGCGTTCGCGCAACTTCGCGATTTCCGCGCGGGCATCCGGGTATGGAAGACTGAAGCACTTCAGTTGATCGTCGGAGATTGCCCGATAAATGGTGATCGCTCGCAGGGCTATAACCTGAGCCGGAGGCATCTTCTCAAGAGTCGCGGCGGGCCAGCCGAGCGTTTCGAGTTGCTTGCGAGCGGCAGGCGCGTTCAGTGCGACATAGCCAGCCAGTCCCAGCCCACCGAGACCCACCTTGGAGTCATCCGGCTTACCCATTGAGTTGAACGCGGTCAGCATCTCTTCGAGTACCGCGCTTGCGCGTTCCGCGGACACCGGCCCTTTTTCGAGAGCCTTCGCGTTCGGAAAGAGGTTATCGAACAGCCGGGTTTCGCCTTCAAGTGATGGGCGCGGGTCGATCATCGGCCGCGGAAGTGTCGTGAGCGCCCAGTACATGTTCGGGCTGTCCGGTCGTTGAATGAGTTGTTCCACCCTGCCGTGGAAGATGCTGACGATGGCGATCCCGACGAGCGAGTGGATCAGAGTCGGTCCTTCGCCAACGTCCTTGCCCAGGCGCACGCCGGTCTGAATGTTGCGCACGGCCTCGTCGAAGTCGTTTTCCGCCAGATTCACGCGAATCCGAAGCACCTGGAAGCGGGCCAGTTCGCGGAACGTCTGCACTTCGGCAAGAAGCAAGTCGATGTTGTTCACCGACAGCTTGCCCGCCAGATCCCAGTCGCACCGGTCGGCCAGCGCGCCCGCATCGAGCGCGCGGAACGATTGCGCATGACTCGCCAGGTACTTTTTCACCTCGACCAGGGGGAGCTTATCAACCGGCGTTTCTTCCCAGGCGATGAGTATCTCGTTGAGCTTGGCGGCCTCTTTCGGATCGCCGGGCCAGGTTGGCCGCAGCATGTACGCGCGATGGTAACCGAGCGCGGCGTTGCCGGGTTTGCGGTCGCACGGGCGCGGAAGCAGTTCGTATTTGAGCGCGGGAATCGCCGCGTGTGCCGGTGCCACGGTAAGCGCGCGGAAATCAGAAGTCGGCGCGGGCGGATCCTTACCCGCAGGAGCATCCTTCTTGGGAAGATCATCCGGCTTGGGTGGTTGAGTCGGTTGCGCGAACACAACCGCGCCGGCCAGGAGAGCGAGTATGAATGAGCGAAGCATGGGGAACTCCGTTCGGTGCCGTCGGAGCCGCGACCGTGAGGGAGCAATTGCCTTTGATCGCTCCCTCACGGTCGCGGCTCCGAAAGCGGACCTACTTCTGGCTTGGCGACACCTTTGGTCCGCGATCGGGGAGCACGCTCAGACCGACCGTCAGCACTTCGTTGCGCGTGTTTAACCAGCGCGCGGCGGCTCCCTGTTCCGGTGGAGGATCGAACACCCAGCCCGCCGAAGATTGCGGCGCCGGCGAGCCGGGCGCTTCCGGCTTCGGTTCGGGCTTCACTTCGGGTTTGGGAAGCGGAAGCGGCGCGGGGAGGGGCACTTCGGCCGGCTTTTCCACCACGCGATCAACGTAAACGATGCGCTCGCGTTCCACCACGGCCGGCGGACGCGCGAAATATGCGTACGCAAGGGCACCCACAACGAGCGCCAAGAGCGCAGCGGTCACTTGCCAGGTCAGAATTGCTCGCCCCTTCGACGCCCGGCCCGCTGCGAACATGAACGAGTTCCACTCGAAGCCGTGCGGCGTCGGTTCGAGTTTCGACAGCGCGACCGCCAGCGGGTCGGGGCCGGTCGGTGGAGGGTTCGGAATGGAAGGTGAAGTATTCATTTTGAATGAGCGGGGCGTTGGGCCCCAAGTTTCTGGCGGAGGATTTCAAGACCGGCCGCGTAGCGCCTGTAACATGTCGCGGCGGAACTATCGACGGCTTCGGCGATCTGCTCAAAGGTCAGACCGCCCCAAATATGAGCAACGATGATCTCTCGGGTCTCCGCGGGGAGATCGGCGAGTGCGGCCGCTGCTGCCTGGGCATCGAGTCCGGTCGGGTCATACGATGGTGCGAACCACTTCGGAGCGCTGTCTGCGGCCGCGGCCTCGTAGCGGTGACGTCGGCGTGCGGCTCGGCTGGCGTCGATGGCTCCGTTTCTCACCACGCGATACAGCCACGGCAATAAATTGTCCGGGGGCGTTTGAATGCGGACGAGTTTCAAGAACGCGGTCTGCACAACGTCTTCGGGGCAGGCGCACCACTGCCGGGCGTACAGCACCAGCGCCGCCGCGTACCGGTCCACCAGGTCCGCTAGCTGTTCCGGTCCCATCTGAAGGAAGACGCCTGCCAGGGAAAGGGATTTCAGCCAATCCAGTGAGCGTCGTGGCGTCAGCCCGAC
>JAKEEV010001139.1 GCA_022616395.1 Planctomycetia bacterium
GTGCGCATCAACGGCGAACGAGTCGCGGAAGGGAAGCTCAAGCCCGGTGACGAACTCCAGATCGGGAACTTCAAGTATCAGGTCTGCGGTGACCTGCTCGGCCGGTCGAATGAACACCCGTCTGTCGAGGAGTACAAGGCTGTCCCGCCCGTGGAAGGAACAGAGAGATTGGCCGGAGAGAAGGCCGCAGACGCGGACGCGAAGGCAGATGGTGGCACGGGTGAGGACAAAGCAGTGGAAGCGGAAGAGCAGGGGCGGGAGGAAGAGAAGGGGTGACATCAGAGCGGGAAGCGTCAGCGACGGGAAACCAAAACCGTCGCTGACGCTTCCGGCTCCGATTTTACTCTCGGAACAGCACATCCAATCCCGCGGCGTCGGCGGGGACTGTTGCGGTCGTCGCGGGCTTGTCGCCGTACTTCCAGGTGAACGTTGCGGGAACTTGCGCGTGGATGAACGTCTTCGCGGGTAACTTCACCGTTTTGCCCTCGATGGTGAGCATCAAATCGCGGTCGGTGTGGTTAAAGAACCCGACCTTGCGAAGCGGACCGCGCAAATCGGTTGTGCCAGCCGCCGGGAACACGCTCACCTTCAACTCTGACGATTCCGGCGAGATCGGGCTGGATTTCACGATTGTCGGCTTCATCGGCGCGGGCGAGACCGGCGAATCTGGTGGCAACACCAGCGAAGGAAGTGAGTTCGGCTCCTTCGGGGCGCTCGCGGGCGGAGTCAGGATGTCTGGAGCCGGCGCGGGCACGGGAACCGCTGTCCCCGAACCGGGCGACTCGACCGGAGGCGTCTTCGGCTCTGGTGACTTCGGCAGTTCCAGCGGCTTGGAACCGGAATCCTTGGGTAACTCCAACGGCGGCAACTTGGGATTGGTCTCCTTCGGCACTTCAATCGGCGGCTTCGCGTCGGGCTTTATCGGAAGTTCGAGCGGTGGGAGTTTCGGCTCTCCACTCTTTGGCAATTCCAGCGGAGGGAGTTTCGGTTCCGGATTGTCCTTCGGAAGTTCGAGCGGTGGGATCTTCGGTTCTGGTGTGGGCTTTGGGTTGGGCGGTGGTGGAATCTTCGGTTCGGGTGAGACGCGTGTCTCCGGGATGGGTTGTTCCGTCCCGCCGACTGGTTTGATTGGTGGAGCGGGAGGAGCCACTTCGGGGCGCGCCAGCGGCCGGGGGGCTTCCACGTTCGGTCCGTCGCTTCCTCGCTGCTTTACTGGCTCGATTCGCGGGGGCACAAGCATGTGCGGGTGGGTCGCTGGAACGCACGTCTGGACGTAAACCGGCTGATAAACCGGCTGACAGTAAACTGGCTGACGGTAAACTGACTGTCGGTAGATCGGCCGCCAGACGTGCGCCCGACGGTAAGCGACTCGCTCGCTGCGAGGGAGCCAGCACGCCGAAGCCCAGTCCGGGATCGCTGCCAACGCCAACAGCGCGAAGGCGCAAAGGGAGCGCTTCATTACGGATTCCTTTCCTTCTATCCGTGTGGACACCAAGTTGTAACTATTTCAACGGGTGCGATTCAAGCGGAAGATTGTAGTCCTCACGCTCCTCGTGAGGAAAGACACCTCACGCGGAGCGTGAGGACTACAATCTGGCACCTTCCTGGAGTTCGAGATGCGGATTGTCAGCTCGATGATGCTCGTCCTTCTGCTCGCGGGCACGATGAGCGCGCAGCCAGCCCCGCACCCGGACAATATCGCCAAGCGCTACGAACTTGCTCAGCGCCTCAAGCGATTCGAGGCCGAGTGGGAGAGGTGGTTGAAGCAGGACAAGCCAAGCAACCCCGAAGGGCGCAAGGACGCTCTTGCGCGCCTCCAGAAGCCCACACAGCGGTTCTTCACGGCCGACCTGGACAAGACCGCGCAAGCGCTCGACCTGGCCGGATTCGCGCTGATCTCTGAGGCCGAACCCGCGATCAGTCGGCAGTCGGCCTGGAGCCTGTATGCGGTGCCGGAAGTTCGCGTGGTGGACGGCAGCGCGAAGGAACTGATCGTCACGATCAAGCAGCTTTACACGGTGAATGGCGACATGCCGAAGATGGAGATTCAACTCTGGTTCACCGACAAGCAGATCACCATGCTCAAGCCCGACAAGTTCCCGCTGACGGTGAAAGTCCCGATGCCTCCTCTGGGCGAATTTACGGGGCTGGATCGCAGGCTGTACTTCATGGTGGAAGCCGGAAAGGAGATTCGCCGAACCGCGATCGGCATTTCTCAGATCGCGGATCTCACGAAGCGAATCGACAAGGTCGCAGCCGGAGCGGGGAAGAAGAGCGGGCAGACCATCGAACAGGCAACAGCGCGCCGAAGGGTTGCCGTGGTGAAACTCGCCTCCGGAGGCGAGATGGGCACGACATTCCCGCCCACCGATCTCCCTTACGCGGAGTTGCTCGCCAACGCCGAAAAGATGCTTGATGGCAAGCCGTTCTTCACACACGAGAAGCCGGGGCAGTTCTGGCTTTCCCTGCCAACCCGCCGGAACACGTGCGACTGCCGGATCTTCGTACCGAAGGGTCTCGATCCGAAAAAGCCCGTCCCGATAGTGTTCGCGCTGCCCGGAGTCGGGGCGGACGAGAACATGTTTTTCGAGACCTACGGGGCTGGTCAGATCGTGAAAGAGTGCCAGAAGCGCGGATGGTTGCTCGTTTCCATACCGGCCTTGCGGGACTCGTTTTTTGCTCCGTCGGTGTCGGAACTTGTCGAGGTGCTCAAGGAACGCTACCCGATTGACCCCAAGCGCGTGTTCCTCGTCGGGCACTCGCTCGGAGCGGCCCGCGTGATTGAACACGCACAAGCCACCCCGGACAAGTTCGCGGGTGTCGCGGCGCTGGGCGGCGCGGGGAAGATCGAGAAGCTCGGTGCGTTCGAGAAACTGGCGGTGTTCATCGGAGTCGGTGAGAAAGACGCTCTGAACCTGCCAGATGCTCGCAGGCTGA
>JAKEEV010001140.1 GCA_022616395.1 Planctomycetia bacterium
GTGGCCTACTACGCCGACCCGGCCGCGCTTCAGGCGGTCGACCTGGTGCCGAACCTCACTCCGGGCGTCGCGATGACCAACCGCACGTTCCGCTTCCTGGGCGAACCGCGATTCCCCGAAGGCATCGACGCGGCTCCGCCGGGACCGTTCTCGCAACTCCACGACGACCCGCTGGGCACCAACCGGTTCACCGGGCGTCAAGTCGGTGCGCCTTTGCCGGCGAGCGCCTACCAGAGCGTGGTCGGGTTCGATTCGTTCAACCCCGGCACGAACTTCCGCGATCCGGGGAACATCCTCAACCAGAACGGCATCGTGTTCTTCCCCGGCAGTTCGCCACTGTACCGCAACTCGCAGGTGCTTGTCGGCGGCTTCGGAGTCAGCGGCGACGGCGTGGACCAGGACGACGTGACAACCGTTGGTGGTCAGTTCGGATTTGACGCTCCGTTCCCACTGCGTGCCGATCAGACCATCATCAACGGCGTTCGGCTGCCGTACCAGAAGTTCAACCGCAATCCGGAGGGATGACGGCAGTTCTCTCAGGTCGAAGCTGATAAAGTCGCGAAGTCAGGAAGCAATGTTGTTTCCTGACTTCGCGACTTTTGACGTTATGACTTCAGACTTGTGACCTGGGGGCTTCCGACTTGTGACTATCACTTGAGAGGGCGGGGAACAGAGCCGATAAGGGTGGTAATGCTGGAAGGATGCGGCAGGATGGGCAAACCCCTTTCTCCGCGTCTGCTTGAAAGTGCGCCAGCCTTACCAAAACTTCAACCCTTACCGGTGCCCCATGCGCCGTTTGCTCTTTTTGGTTCCCATTGCGGTCGTCGCCTTCCCCACCTTACCCGCTCAGGCTGGTGACCGGCCTCCATTGCTTCAACGGATCGCGGAGCGCGCTCCGCTGCCGAAATTCTATCACGACCATTCGATCGAGCGCGCGGGGTATCCGCAATCGAACTCGGCTCACGGCTTGCCGAGCGTGGGGCCGTACGATGCGGGTGGCTATGTTGGCGGCCGGCAACTTTGCTGTAGCGCGCTGTTTAACCGCGGACCATACTCCGGTGCTGGTCCCATTTACGACGGCACGTTCGCGACGGATTTCGGTGGCTTCCGCCACCGCCTCGGCCGCGTGTTCCTCGCTCCTTCGCCGAACCCGGCTTACGGCCCGGTGGTGTCGAACAACTACCGCACCGACACCATTCGGCTAACGGACATCGGCACTCTGCGCCCCTTGCGCAAGGCAGTTTTGGAGGCGAAGGAAGCTCGCGAAGAGCACGGCGAAGGCGGACATGGTGGTGGACACGGGCACGGTTTCCACCACGGCGGTGGACATGGCGGGCACGGCGGCGGTGGGCACTGATTTCGTAGGCCCGCCTTGCCGAGGCGGGCTTTCGGGAATGCGGAATGTGGAATGGAAGAACCAGAATCGGTTGTCTGCTTGTCTTGATTCCGCATTCCGAATTCCGCATTTTCCAGTGCCGCTCGGCTCGCGGCACCGACTTCAACCGCCCCCGCGGTTGATGCGTTCGAGCACTTCGCCGAGCAGTTCGGGGCCGGAGGTGCGATAGGCCGCGACGTGTGGACACGCCTGCACGCAGAACGGCTCATCCCCGTTGCACAAGTCACAGTTCACCGCCCGACGCGCTGCCGTCAGGTGCGGGTTGCCGCCCGGAACGCCAGACGCAGCGGCGTTGGGCTCGCTGCGCGGAACCATGTGAATCGCGCCATACGGACAGTTGCGCTCGCACAGTCCACAGCCGATACAGTGATCCTCGATGATGACTTCCAGGTGATTTCCGCGGCGGTGGATCGCGTCCACCGGGCAATTCTCCATGCAATACGGCTTGTGGCACGACCGGCACGAAGTCGCTACGAGGAAATCTCCGAAGCGTAGTCCCTCGCGCAACAGTCGCGCGTTGCCATCATGCGAGTCGGCACAGGCGCGCGTGCATTCGTCGCATCTCGTGCAACTGGTCAGATCCAAAACGAGTAACTTCTGACCCTGATAAAGCCCCTGCCGGACGTAATCGCTCAGCACGGCGGGCGTCGGCGTGCCTTTCACGCCCGGTACGGCTTGTCGCGGACCGGTCAGCCCTTCTCGAAGCGCGGGGAACTTGTCGCAGAGTCTACGGAATACCGGGCCGGGCACGCGAACCAACTCCACCGGGTCAAGAGCGGCAACCGTTGCCGAGCGAAGCCCCGGCCGGTCAGCGAGTAAAGCTCCTTCCCCGAAGTAATCTCCGGCCGAGAGCAATCGCAGCACCTGTTTGCTTCCCCCCGCCGCGGTGAACACTTCGACAGTGCCCAGCCGGACGATGTAGAACGCCGCCGCCGGGTCACCTTCAGCAACGATTGTTTCACCGGCCGCGACTCGGCGGAACTCCACTCCTTCGGTCAAGAGGAACGTGACAGCCCGTTCGCGATCCATCTGGTCAAGCCCCGCGAAGAGTCTCCCCTTGGAGACGCTCGTTTGAATCGCGCGGAAGCTGTAAATCTCCTCAATCGCCTCGCGCGCGGATTCCGCGCGCTGCATCATGTCCAGAAGGTTGCGGGTGACTTCGTAGACGATCATCGGGGTTGGGGTGGAGCGGTCCTCAACCGCCTTTTGGCGTCCGGTATCGTCAGTTTGCAGAGTTAAGCGTGGGTTGTCGGGATCGGCCACGGCGACGACGGTCGCGGTTCGTGGCCGCTGGGTCAGGCAGGCGAGTTCGCCGACCATTAACTCATCGCCGGTGGCGATTCGCAGGAGTTCTCCAAGCCCCGACTCATCCGTCTTTGGTGTCCGTCCGAAGAGGCGGTCGAAGAAGCCGAGTTTGGGGGGTGGCTTGCGCCCGCGGATGTAAATCTCGCAGGTGCCTGTTCCCTGAAGCAAAAACACCGTACTGCCGTACTCACCCTCGTGAGAAAGAATCTTTCGCCCGCCTGGTGGGATCTCCCATTTCCTCACCGCCCCCTCGTTCCACTTCAGGTAGGAGTAAGGAATGGAGCGGAATGGGAAGATCACAGTCGAGCCGCGAGTCGGACTTTCGTAGACCAGCCACACGTCGCGCATTTCGTCGGCGGTGAGGAAGCCGGAATCCGCCGGGAAGCTGGTGTTGGGGTTCACCGGAATTTGGTCCGGCGAATCGTCCCACGCGCGCGGTTGTACGCGCCGACGAAGCGACAGTGCTCCGGTCGGGCAACTGTTCATGCACTCGCCACATTGGACGCAACTCGATTCGCCCATGAGCGAGTCGAGGTCGAAGCTGATGCGGGTTTGGTAGCCTTTTCCCGTGTGTCCGATCACCTTGAAGGGTTTGACTTCTGAACACGCCCGCACGCAGCGATCACACAAAATACAGCGGTCGTGATCGACTACGACGGTTCGCGACGAGTACGGATAGTGTTGATCGACCATCGCGTTCCACTCTTGCCATTTCGTCTGTGCTTCTCGACCAGCAACGCGCTCCTCTTCCGTTGGGGTGGGCAGAAGCGGAAGTTCGATTCGGCGCGAATGGTTCACCGCGACCGGATCGTTGCGGCTGGGCATCTCCGCGGGGCGTCGAAGTCGGCCGCGAACCTTGTTCACTTCCAGCACCATGGCCACCAAGCCCAACTCGTCGTCGTAGCGTCTGGTCTCGCCGATGGGCGTATGCCAGTGATCGGCGACGAGGAACTCGATGAGCGTTCGCACCGAGTTGTTCACGTCCTCGGCGAACCGCTCGACTTGCTTCATGTCGGCCTTCGCCTGCGCCTGGGGGTTATACCCTTTCACGCCGGCTCGGGTGGTGACCACCATGTTCGTTTCGACGCGGTGCTGACACGCGGGGACGAGTTTTCGGCCGGGGGTCAACTTTCCGCGTTTCATACTGGAGATGTGAACCGAACACATGCGACAGACCGCGACCGGAGCGACGTGTGTCTGGTGACACAAGACCGGAATGCGGGCCTTCAAGTCTGCTTCGGTCCAGATTCCGCGCTCGACCAACTCGGCGGCCGCGTCGTAGATGGTGGTGGTGCGCGGGATCAGTTCGCCATCGGCATCGCGCAGCCGGTTCCCTTGCGCATCCGTCTTGGCGACCGCGCGCGGAACTTCGACCGCGTAGCCGTCGATGACCACGGTGACGAGTTCCTGGAACCGGTCGCGGGTTTCCTTCTCGCGGCGGATAAGAACGTCGTTCTCGTCGCGCGCAAAGAGAGATTCCTCCTCGCGGCCGTAGGTGTCGAGTGTATCGAGGTCAA
>JAKEEV010001141.1 GCA_022616395.1 Planctomycetia bacterium
GAGCTGCGGATTCGCCGGGAGTCTGTGCCACGCCACTGATTTGATTTTCTCTAGCTTGTGTTGGAATTCTTCGCTACCCGTGAACTGATACTGAAAGCGTCGTTCAGTCGCGAACACCACCTGAGTTGGGTGAAATTCACTGTCGCTGCGAAAGTGCACATTCTTTTCGCAAGCGTTTGCGGGCGAGGCAGGCTCGCTCACAGCGGTCGGTGGGTCGACGGAGGCAGCCACACTCGCTGCGGTTGCAGCGTTGGCCGAAGCGCCCGTATTCGCAGCAGTCGGCGTTCGCATGTCCGGTACATTCGTCCGCGCGGGCAAGCACAACGGTTCCTCCTTCACAGCAACCCGGACAACCACCGGCCGCACCATATCGCGCGGTTTCCCGAGCGGCTGATACTCCGCAACGATTGCGTCCACTTCCCGCTGAGATTTTCCGCAAATACGCGCGAGTAGTACTTCCCTATTCCCAGGCGTCAGCACGCGCGAGACCCGAGAAATCGTGCTGAGGTTGACCTGGTTCGATTCCAAAAGGCCCCAAATTTCCGGAAAGCGCGCGACACATCGGGCAGTGCGCAGCCTGCGCGCCGCTGCCGGCTCGGAGTATCCGAGCCCCGACGTGCAGTAGTCGAACATGGACGAGTAGCCCTTCTTGAGATGAAGCTTGCGCCGTTCGATCTCGTTCAGGTGGAGCAGCAGACGACAGTTGATCTTGCGTTCGCGCGCCGCGAGATCCTGGATGGACGAGAGGATATCGGAATCGGAGAGAGAACGAAGCGAAACAGACATGACGCACCTCCATCGCGTGATGACACGAGCGCGGGAGGATGCGCTATGAGCACTTTAAGTCAGTGTTGACGAGTTGGTCAACATGAAAGTGCGGAACGAATCTGATTATTTTTTACGTCGACCGCGCCACGACTTTTTGTGCGCGAAAGCCTGCAAGACGACGCGAAGTATCCGTCGTCATCCGCGTCGCCGAGATTCTTTCCCATGACTCCACGTGCCGACGTCGGGAGCCTTCGTCACAAAAATCGCCGCTTGCCGGTTACGCCACCCCGCCCCGTTCGCAATCGCGCGAAATCAATGCTTGCTTGCCGCGAGAACCTC
>JAKEEV010001142.1 GCA_022616395.1 Planctomycetia bacterium
AGCGCTGTGTTGTGCCTCGCGGCCGCGGTTGTGGGTCTTGTCGGCTTCAGCAAGCGGGATGTGTGACGTAGAGGAACGAAACATGGCGGACGAGAAAGAACTGCACGAACTGAAAGAGCGGATCACGCGCCTGAAGCTCCGTGATCAACTCCACCTGTTCGAGATGGTGTTGGCTGATTACCGTCGGCGGTGGGATGAGGAAGTCGCTGCGCAGATGGCTGCAAACGCTGCCCTTCTGGCGGACGGAAAGCTCCAGAGGGCGCTCACTGCTCCCTTCACCTTCCCGCCGGAGACAAAGCGTGAAGCGGGGTGAAATCTACGTTGTCGATCTGGGACCGGGCATTGGGCGAGAAGCTAACGGTGTTCGCCCCGTCGTGGTCATCTCAAGCGACGTGGACAACTTGGTTCCATTCCTTGTCACCATCGTTCCCGCAGTGAATGCTACCGAGCTTACCGCAGTGACTGGTATCCTCGTGCCTGCGAGCGAGTCCGGGTATTCGGTTGATATTGCTGTTTTGGCGCGGCAACCCCGGTCGCTCGATCCGAGCCCATTTCCAGACACTCCGGTGGGTACAGTTCCAGTTGCGCTTATGGATAAGATCGGCTTCGCCCTGAAGGTACACCTCGACTTAAAGTAAGTTTACTTCCGCGCATCGAGCGTGAAGAACATCACCTGCTTCGGCGTGCCGGAGCGCGTGCGGTACATGATACCCAGATACAGGCCGGGGGAGACTTCACGCAGTTCGTCTCGGACATCGGGCCACAGTGTTGAACGAGAGTAGTCGAGAATAAGCGATGGCCCGCCGTCCAACCAGCTTTCGCCGAGATACACATCCGCCGGGATCACCTTCAATCCGCCCGCGAGCTTGTTAATCATCGTCCCGTCGCGGAAGATTTTCCCCTTCCAGACAAGCCCCGTCGCTCGCGAGTTCAGCACTGTGAGGCGCGAGCCGGGCTTCTTGATCGCGCGGCCGGGCACGAATCCACACGGCACCGACGCCGGTGGCGAGAGCCGATAAAGCGCTTCCAACTCGCACGCGGACATCCGCACGAGGGCATCCATTGATTGAGGAGCGAAAGGAGAAGCTTCCGCCGCGCGTGCCGGACTCGCGAACAGCACACCGACGAGCGCGGACACGATGAGCAGCGTGAACTTGGCAAAGCGGAACGCGAGTGTCATTTGTGCGCTCTCCGGTTTCCACAATCCGATGTGTCAACCGAATCGGCACGCTTCGCCTTTCTTGTGGAGCATTCCCAGAGGTGAGCTTCTGCTTCCGACAGACTTCAGCGCTCACGAGCGGCACAACCGCGCGAAGTCGAAGCCGTGAACTCAATTCCTTTCACATGACGCAATCACCCACGAGCCGCGTTGCCACTCGAAGACCACATCGCATGGGTGGCCGTCGTCTCCGGGCCAGTAGAGGCTGAGGCGGAATGTGGGTGGAGCCGGCTTCTCTGAAACAACGGGCGACGGGAATACCACTTCGCCGAAGTCGCATCCCTTGTTGAACGCGCGTTCGTTCATCGGCTTTCCGCGGAAGTCGGGATGTCGAGTGCGGTAGCCTTCCACCCAGCGCAACATGCACTCGTAAGCCGCTCGTAGAGCAAGCGGACGCAGGGGCTTCTCGGTTTCAAGCAATAGCTCCAGCGCGCGGAGTTGTTCGGGCGCGACCACGTCTCCGGTGTGATCAACACGTATCCGTAACCGCTGGCCGAAGGCCGGTACGTCTCGGTCGGCTTCCCAGTCGTATTCTCCGCGGAAGAACCCAAGCTCCGCGAGCGCGGGAGCGCTGTCGGCAACGGGTGCTGGCTTCCGCGCAGACTTCGCGGGCTTTGTCGCTTTGGCTGCCGGCTTTTTCTTTGGGGCCGGTTTCTTTTTCGCCACGCCTGTGACTCCCGATGCGGTCATGGATGTGGCCAGATTGTACCACCGCGAGCTGAAAACGCGTGTCGAATGAACCAACCCAGCCGGCTGACGCGGGTGAGCGTCTTTGTTGTCGGGAGCAACCCAGCCGGCTAACGCTGGGTGTTCGACAACCCCCGTCGAACCGCCGGCTAACGCAGGCTGGGTGTGACCAAACGCGATTCCACCGACAATCGAGACGCTCACCCTGATCCGACCCTCCCCCCACCCCCCCTGCTTTTGTCCTCTTGGTGTTTTTCCCATGATTTGAGGGGTTTGGTCACTTGGCGTTGCAAAGAGGTGGCCTTTATGGCCCGCAACTCCTTGAAAACATGGGGTTTGATAAAGCCAGGGGGTGGCCTTTAT
>JAKEEV010001143.1 GCA_022616395.1 Planctomycetia bacterium
GGCGTGAGCCGGCTGGTGAGACCTCCTCTCACCAGCCGGCTCACGCCGGCCGTTCGCCTTTGCTACAATTCCCTCAAGGAGCCATTATGCCAACTGTCACTTCCGCGCTGAGAGAATGTCATCGCCTCCGGGTTCACCTGCGTGAGTTACAAGCCGAGATTGATCGCGGCCCGCGGGTGCGAAAAGGCCGCGAGGAGGCACTCGAAGCCGAACGCAAGGCCCATCTGGACTATCACGACCACATCAGAAAGTTGAAAGTCCAGCAGCGCGAGCAGGAAGGAACACTCAAAGAAACCGAGACCCGCCTGGCGAAATTGGAGCTACAGTTAAACGAGACGGTCGGTCACAAGGAGTACACCGCCAAGCAGCACGAGATCGAACACGCCAAGACAAAGAAGGGCGAACTGGAAGACGCGATCCTCGCGACGATCATGGAGTTGGAAGAGAAAACTGCGGGCATTCCGGCCGCCGAGAAGAGGTGGGCGGATGCTCAGGCGGAGTTCTCTCAGTTCCAGATCGAAGCCGCCGAACGGCTCGAGCGGATGACACAAGACCAGGCAGCGAGCAAGGCAGAGTTAGCTCGAATCGAAGGAACACTTGCGCCGGACGTAAAGTCGACCTACGATTCGATTGTGAAAGCGAAGGGGCCGGACGCACTTTCGGGAGCGAAGAACCGCGTGTGTCTGGCTTGCCGCATCGGCATGACCGAAGGGCGTTTCGAGGAAGTTCGCGGAGGCTCGTTTTTGATCTGCTCAAGCTGCGGGCGCATGCTCTACCCGGTGGAATCGTAGGACAGGCTTCCAGCCTGTCATTTGAAAGAGACAGGTGTCCAGCCTGTCCGACTGTTTGGAGGCTAGGCCGTGACTCAGTGGCAATACACAACGGCTCAGTTTATTACGTGCGGACTCGGAGATGAATCCGGCGCGGGGAGTACGGAAGCGGCCATGAACCAACTCGGCAGCGACGGGTGGGAACTGGTCTCGTCCACCCTCTATCACAACGTGGAAGCACAACAGGACGTGCTGTTACTCATCTTCAAGCGTCCGGTTGAAGGGCAGCCGGTCGCGGAACCCGTTGTTGCGGCACCAGCGGCTCAGCCGGCGTGAGGCGTCACGCGAGCGGACTCGTCGCCCCAATTTGGGCCGATTCCCCACTTCCTCTGTCTTCAACATCCCTCACA
>JAKEEV010000019.1 GCA_022616395.1 Planctomycetia bacterium
CACGACCTTCTCGAAGGCGTTCGCGTCCTTGTCCGCAACGAACGCTTCCACTTCCTCAACCGTTGGCGGCAACCCCGTGAGATCAAGATACACGCGGCGCAGCAGCGTGCGCTTGTCCGCGTCCCCCACTGGCGTCAGTCCTTTCTCTTCCCACTTCGTGGCGATGAACTTGTCAATGTCGCTTCGGATTTCAAACTTCGGCTTCTGAAGTTCCGGCGGAGAGACGTTCTTGGGAGCAACGAACGACCAGAACTGTCGGCCCTTCTCGATGTCAACGACATACTTCGGACCAACGGCGACTGCTTTGCCGTCGCGTGGATCGGGAGCGCCCATCTTGATCCACGTTTCAAAATCCGCGATCACGCTATCGGGCAGTTTGCCTTTTGGCGGCATCGCGGTCTCGGGGTTTCTGTGCTTCAGGGCCGCGATGAGCTTGCTCTTCTCCGGGCTGCCGGGAATGATCGGTGGCCCACCGGCCGCTCCCTTGCGAAGACCGTCTCGGGTGTCCAGAAAGAACTCGGCCTTGACCTTCTCGGCTTCGGCCGAGTGGCACTTGTAGCAGTGATCGACCAGCACCGGGCGAATCTTCTTCTCGAAGAACGCGAGCTGATCCGCCGTCGGTTTGTCCACGAATGTGGAACTGGTCTTGGGCTGAGCTGAAGCGTCCGGCGCGACAATCGCCGCGACCAGTGCCCCAACCAGGAAGGCGCTTGCGAGCAGGAGACGTGTCATCTTGGCAACTCCGAGTGACCTGATGCGGCGAGTGTGACAGAGAAGCCGTCCCAATTAAACCCTAAAGCCCTCTCGAAGGTCTTACTCTCATCAATTTTTCCCGGTCGATGAGAATTCCTCGTCGAACCGCTGGCGTAAGCCGGCTGGGTCAGAACCCAGCAACTCGAGTCTGGAAATCAACCAAGACGAAGACGTAATAGCCGGCGTGAGCCGGCTGGGTCATAACCCAAGCAACCCAGCCGGCTCACGTCGGCGGTTCGACGGGCGTCTTTACCAACCCTCACATCCCGGTTACCCTCGTCTTCCTGCTTCAGTTTCGCCCGTTCTTCGGAATTCACCATGACTCGCTTGTTGCTGTTGCCTCTCGTCGCGCTTGTCGCGTTGACACCGTCGGCATTCGCACAAGAAAAGAAGCCGGTGAGGCTCTTCGCGGAGGCCGAAGACTTCACCGTAACTTCACCGGGCTGGAAGGTGGTTCCGTCTCGCTCGAACTATTTCGCGGGCACGTTCGCGATCACTTTTTTGTCGCGAATGGCCTGCCTCAGCGCGCCGGATGAGATCGCGGAGGGGAAAAAAGCAGTCGCGGAGCAAGTCGTAACCATTCCGTATGAGGACACGTTCGAGGTGATGGTGCGCTACGAACAGCCGCTTCAGTTCGCGTGCGAGTTCACCATTGAGGTCGAGCAGAACGGAAAGGTTGTGGGGAGTTTTCCGTGTGGGAGGTTAACCGATCCGAAGATCTGGGCGTTCAACGACCACAAGCGCGTGCCGATGGAACGCTACAACTGGAGCGGCACCGATAACATCGTGTGGCAGCAACCGGGACGTGTGAAGCTCGCGCCTGGAGTCGCGAAACTGCGGCTCATTGCCACGCAGCAAAAGGACGGCGAGAAGCCGCGTGTGAACATCGCAAAGCGCAACATCGATGTGATCTGCCTGACGAACGACAAGGCCGGGATTGAAGCTCAGAAGAAAGCGAGGTATCTCGAATTCGATGGCTGGCTCGTTCAGGATGGCGATTTGTTCGTGCGGTTCACCAACCCGAAGGACAGCTTCGGGCCAGTAGTGCCGGTAGTTGCACCCTTCGATCAGGGGCAACACTCCCCGTACTACGTTCACGTCCGCGACTGGCCGAAGACTCAGGTGCTGAGGAGCGGTCGCACGGTGTCGCTGACGAACTACCAGCTTGCGGGGCCACGCGCCGACAAGGTGAAGCCGGACCAACTCACGAAGATCGTGGAACCAGTGCCAGGCGCGATTCCAGACAAAGAGTTCCTCCAACTCGGAGATACGTCCGGCTGGGTTCCGCTCGGCAACGTGGTTGATGCTCTCAATTACTCGCAGTGGTATCCGCAAGCCATCTATAAGGGGAAGGCGGACGGGATTTATCTGCGCCTGGAGTTCGGCATTCCCGACGGCAGGGGTGGAATCAAGGTGGTGAAGGACATCACCGTGAAAGGGCCAGCGCAGAATCTTTCCCCCGCGTGCTTCGACATTCCGGGATGTGCGAACCCGAACCCTGACCACGCCGCGATCCTCGCGAAGCGATACTGGCTTCCTCAGATTCGCACACAGACGGAAGTGCTCGACTGGCTCAACGCGGAGGTGGCGAAGTTCCCGAAAGTCGGCAGCGTGCCGAAGCGAATGCCGGTTTACGGCATCATGGGCTTCAGCAGCGCGCTAAACACGTTCCCCGAAGCGAAGCAACTTGCAACCGCGCTCGGAGACAACACTGCGGTGAATCCGTTCTCCAAGAAGCACGCGCTTGTCGCTCACTGGCCCGATCCGTCGCTGGCGTGGATCAAGAAACAGGAAGAGACGCGCAAGGGCGGCTTCGACGATCTCTACATCGTCAGTTACGGAGACGAGATTCACCTCCCCGCGATCCCGCTGAAGGATGATGAGTTCGCGAAGTGGTTGAAAGCCAAAGGAGTGATCTTCGACGGGGAGGTGAAATACACGACCGACAAGAAGCATCCTCTTTACTACTACTCGCAGATCGCCGCGAAGGAGAAGGGCGGCGCGAAGTTCGCGGAGGGCACGGCTTATTACAAGAGCAAGGGCATACTGACCGGAGCGAACTACTCTCCGCACGCGAACTTCCTCGTTACCGAACTCGACTACATCCGCCCATTCAAGCTTCGGGCAATGTCGATGCCGTGGACGGAGGACTACGCCTGGCAGATCGCGGAGTTCAGTCCGCAAGTGGTTGGCTATCTGGTGAGCGCGCTGCGCGCCGGAGCAAAATACGACAACCTTCCGATTCACATGTACGTGATGCCCCACTCACCGGGGCAAGTGCCGAGTGAGTTCCGGCAAAGTCTCTACTGCTCGGTGGCTCACGGAGCCAAGATGCTGAACTATTTCTGCGCTTCTCCTTCGGCTGTGGGTTATACCGAGAACTACATCGACAGTTATGATTTGAAGATGTGGAAGGAAGTTCACAAATGTACGCACGAGATTGGCATCTTTGAAGACTACATCATGGACGGGAAGGTCCGCCCAGCGAAAGTCGGTCTCCTGCTCTCGAGCACCGATGAAATCCTCACCGGAGTGAACAACTTCTCGCTCGCGCTTCACAATAACGAACGCAAAGCTCTCTATTGCGCGCTCCGGCACTCGCAAATCCCGGTGGATTTCCTCTCGGAAGACGATGTGATTGATGGCCGTGCGAAGGACTACAAACTTATCTATGTCACGCAACAGTATCTGCACTCGAAGTGCATTGATGCACTTCAGAAATGGTGCGAGGCGGGAGGAACGGTGGTCGCGATGACCGGAGGAGGGTTCTTCAACGAGTTCCAGAAGGAAAACCCCGCGACCGCGAAGTTCTACGGAGCTACCGGCACGAAGATCACAACTGATCCAAACTTGGTATCAAAATATCTCATAAAAGAGAATATGCCTTTCTTCAGCAAGCATGATCTTCCGCAATATGAACCGATGGATATAGCTCAGTGGTGCATCGGGGGATTGCCGAAGATGGACCCGCCCGCGAACCCCGCCCCGAACCACATCTTCAACGTGCCGGTGATCGCGTGGAAGCAATCGCTCACTGTCACGGACGGCACGATGATCGGCAAGTTCAAGGACGGCTCGCCCGCGGTGGTGATGAAGCGTCACGATAGGGGACGCGCGATTCTCTTCGGCTTCCTGCCGGGTCAAGCATACTTGAAGAGCGGCTTACCAGTCCGGCCGGTTGATCGCGGGGCGAACGCGGAGAGCTTCGCTCACTTTCTGCCTACTGGAATGAACCTGCACTTGCTTTCCCGCCTCGCGAATGACTTTCTCGGTCGCGACGCATTCGCCGCGAAGCCCGTGATAACGACCGATGGCCTTGTGGAAACGACCTGCATCGACACGCCCGCGAAGGGGAATGCCCCCGCGAAGCTCGCGGTGCCGCTCATCAACTGGACCGGCTCGGAGATTACCTCACTGACAGTCACGATTCGAGGCGTGGATAAAGTGAGCAAGGTCCGTAGCGTCGAACGCGGAGAGCTAAAGTTCACACAGGTGAAAGGCGGCATCCAAATTAACCTGCCTCTGGATGTCGCGGATATGTTGTTGATTGACAGGTGACTTGGTAGGCCCGCCTTGCCGAGGCGGGCAAAGTAGGTGCCGCGAGCCGGGCGGC
>JAKEEV010001144.1 GCA_022616395.1 Planctomycetia bacterium
GGCGGTTCGACGGGGCTTTGTCGAACCGCTGGCGTCAGCCGGCTGGGTGAATCGGCCCAACGCCAACATCCATTACCACACCCACTACTTTGGTCGCGATTGACACGCCTCGCGGAGTGTGTATTAGTGTTGTCCTGATTCTGGAATAAGTCGGCGCGCAAACCGGTGGCAGGGATGCCGAACTGGGTAAGGTGGGTGCTTGGCGTGATGGTGGCGGTGGTCGCGATTGGGCCGCCGGTGGCTCTTTATCGCGCGCAGTACATCCACGCCAAACGCTTCCGCGAAGTCGAACCCGGCCGGGTCTATCGCTCCGGTCAGATGACCGAGAGCGGCTTCCGTGAAATGATCGAGCGGCACGGCATCAAAACAGTTGTGAACCTTCAACACGAGCAGCCCGACCCACTTCTGGTTGACCGCTGGCTGGGCAAAAGTACCATCCGCGAAAGCGAACTGTGCCGCGAACTCGGCGTCCGCTACGTTCTGCTCACCCCCGATGTTCTTCCGCCCGGTAACACGCTTGACAAGCAACCGCCCGTGGTCGCGGAATGGCTCGCTCTGCTCGATGACGAATCGAATTACCCCATCCTGTTGCATTGCAAGGCCGGACTGCATCGCACGGGCCGGCTGACGGCGATCTACCGCATGGAATATCACGGCTGGTCGCAAGGCGAAGCTCTCCGCGAGCTGCGCGCCAACGGCTACGGCTTCGTGGCTGCCAGCGAGAGCGATGACTTCGTTGTGCAGTTCATCCAGAATTACAAGCCGCGTGGAAAGCACGAGAAACTGACCGCACAGGCCGCGGAAGTCATTGCGCGTGGAGCGATGAAGGCGGAAGGGGTGCGGCGATGATGAGCACACTCGACCGCATGTTTCTCGTCGTCTACTTGCGCTCGTACTGCATCGCGTGTCTGTGCCTGATCGCTCTGTACGCCATCGTCGATCTGTTCACGCACCTGGATGACTTCGTGAACAAGCCGGGCGGGTTCGCCGCGGTCCTGGATCGCATCGTCTATTACTATGGCTATCGGATTCCGCAAGTGTTCGACCTGATGGCCGAGTTCCTCACGCTCCTGGCGGCCGCTTTTACCGTCGCGTGGATGCAGCGGAACAACGAACTGCTTCCGCAACTCTCGGCTGGCATCCCAACGCGCCGCGCGATTCGGCCTGTTCTTATCGGAGCCGCGATCACGCTGAGTCTTGGGCCGCTCAACTCGGAATTCGTCATTCCCGAGGTGGCCGATCAACTCATGACTCAGCGCGACGACCCGGACGGCGCGCGAGCGCAAAGTATTCTCGGTGCATACGACTCCAGCGGAATTCACATCGAGGGATTCGCGGGGTATCGCAAGGATCGCAAAGTTGAGCGCATGAACATCACGTTCCCGGAAACCTCGCCGAGCGGAATGATTCACCTGACCGCGGAAGAAGCGGTGTACGTTCCTCCGGGCGATGGGCCGCTGACCGGCGGCTGGATGCTCACCAAAACCTCGCCTGAATCGTTCGAGGGCGCGCTCCCCACCAATCTGACCGTGCTCGGCACGGGGCGCTTTTTTCTGAAGGTGGATGAGGCGGACTATGACGCGGTGTGTCGAGGGGGAGTGTGGTACGTTTACGCATCCACATCGAAACTTCAGCAGATGCTGACCGACCCCGAACCGCGCCGCAGGGCCAAGCTCGCGGTGCTGTTCCATACGCGACTCACTCGCCCGCTTGTCGGAGCACTCATGGTGCTCTTCGGTCTGTCGGTCATCCTGATGAACCCGAACCGGCACATCGTTCTCAGCGCCGGGTTATCGCTGGTCGTGGCGTTCGCGATCTTTTTGTCGGTGATCGTGTTCAAGTATCTCGGCGATCAGGACGTACTTTCCCCTCCTCTGGCCGCGTGGCTACCGGTGATCCTCTTCGGCCCCCCCACGATGGTCGCATTCGATTCGATCCACACGTAAGAGAGTGGATTGGCTAACCACAGAGACACAGAGACACAGAGAAAGCAGAGAGAAACAGAAGATTGGCTTTCTTCGGTTTTCTCTCTGTCTTTTGCTTTCTCTGTGTCTCTGTGTCTCTGTGGTTAGTTCTGTCTCTCACTCAGTGCACTCGGGGGTTCGCCAAAAGCCATCTTGACACAGTTTGCCGGCGCGTTATCACCTGCAACCTTTGAACAACGGGCTTGCCCTGTGACTGGGGGATTTGTGGTCGGGGTGCCCGGCTCGCCTGGAGGAAGTCCGCGATGCGCAAGTTGATTCGTGGGGCTGCCGCGTTAATGCTCGGTTCGGCACTGGCCGCTTCGGTCACCGCTCAGCCGCCGGGTACGCCACCGGTGACTCCACCGGTAACACCGCCAGTGACACCACCGGTAACACCACCGGTGACTCCATCTGTCGTTCCACCGGTGACACCGCCAGCGGTTCCGATGGCCAAACCGGAAGTTCGGCCGACCGGCATTGCCGCGACCGTGAACACTCAGCAGATTCCCGAAGTCGCCGTCTATCGGGCACTGCGTCAGTTCCCGGATGCCCACAAGGAGATGGCCCGCAAGGAGATTCTGTCTCACCTGGTCGAGAACGCACTCATCGATCAGTACCTCAACGCGATCAAGATCACGGTCGATGACAAGGACGTGAACAAGTTGATTGATGACCTGAAGAAGGAGTTGGCGGGCGTCAAGAAGGATTACGTCAAGGAACTCGAAGCGATGATGCTCACCGAGGCCGAGTTCCGCGCCGAGGTCGTTGCTCAGATGAAGTGGGAGAAATTCGTTCAGCAGCAGGGCACCGACGCGGCTCTGAAGCAACTCTTCGACAGCAGCCCGGACGTGTTCGATGGCAGCATGGTGCGCGCCCGGCACATCCTGATGACGCCCGGCACCGACGAGACCAAGCAGAAGGAAGCGGCCCAGAAACTTCGTGGAATCAAGCAGGTGGTCGAGCAGGAGGCCACGAAAGCCGTCGTCGCGCTTCCGCCGACTGCCGATGCGCTCGCGAAGGAGCAGGCGAAGGCCAAGCGGACGGATGAACTGTTCGCCGCCTATGCCAAGGAATACTCCACCTGCCCGTCGAAGAAGGATGGCGGCGACCTGAACTTCTTCCCGCGCGCCGGGGCGATGGTCGAACCATTCGCGAAGGCCGCTTTTGCGCTGAAGCCCTTCGAGATGTCTGATGTGGTCGCCACCGAGTTCGGTTACCACCTCATTCTTGTGACCCAGCGGCAGCAAGGCACGCCAAAGAAGTTCGAGCAAGTGAAGGAAGACGTGCGCATGCTCTACGCGATGCGTCTGCGCGAGGCGGTCATCGCCCAGATGAAGCCCAAGGCGCAGATCACCATTAGCCCAGCACCGAAGTGAGATAGAGCAAAGGAACTAACCACAGAGACACAGAGACACAGAGAAAACGAAGTCAGAGTAAAGACAGAAATCAGTTCATCTGTTTTCTCTCTGTCTTTTGTTTTCTCTGTGTCTCTGTGTCTCTGTGGTTAGTTCTGCTTCGTCTTCTCTGCTCGCCTTATCTGACTGCTCGGTGCTTTCTCAGCACATCAAGCACGTGGCGCATGTCGGGTGGAAGTGGGGCTTCGGCTTCGATCCACTGGTCCGTTCGTGGATGCCGGAAGCGTAACCGGAACGCATGGAGCGCCTGGCGGTCGATCAGCACTTCATCTTCGCTCTGCGGTAAGTGGGGAACGAGATCCGAGAGCTTCAACTGATTCCGACCGCCATAAAGTTTGTCGGCCAGCACCGGGCAGCCCGCGTGAAGCAGGTGAACGCGAATCTGGTGCGTGCGTCCGGTGCGCGGTTGCACCTTCACCAGAGTGAATCCGCGGAAGCGTTCGAGCACTTCGTAATAACTCAGCGCGGGCTTCGCATCGGGGTCGGATGAAACGATCATCCGCAATCGGTCGTGCGGGTGCATCTTCATCGCGCCTTCGATGTAATCCGAGTCGCGATCCAGTTCGCCCGCGGCAATCGCGATGTACTCCTTGAACACCTTGCGCGTCTCGAACTGCATCGCCAGTTCGCGGTGAGTCAGGTCGTCTTTGGCGACCAGAATGACGCCACTTGTGTCCTTGTCGAGCCGGTGAACGATCCCAGCGCGCAGTTGGCCGTTCTCCATACTGAGGTGTTCGCGAAAGTGCCACTGAAGCGCGTTGACCAGCGTGCCGGACCAGTTTCCCTTCGCGGGGTGAACGACCATGTCGTGCGGTTTGTTCACCACCGCGAGCCACTGGTCCTGAAAGAGAATGTCGATCGGGATGTCTTCGGGAACGGGGATTTCGTGAGTTGGCTCCGGCATCTCGACATGCAGCCGGTCGTTCTTCCTCACCTTGTAACTGGGTTTGGTTGCCGGCTTGCCGTTGATCGTCACACCGCCCGCTTCAATCGCGCGCTGAACTTCCGACCGACTGAAATTGGCGCCGAGGTGAAGCAACACGTACTGATCGAGGCGCATTCCTTCCGACTTGACCATCACCACGAGGTCGAGAGGTTCGCGGAAGCGAACGCTCGGAGTGAGGGTCGCCGGTTCGGGAGCAAAATCGTCGTCCAGTTCGTCGGACATGGGAGTTGGCGAACGGCGGCGTCAGCCCGCCGAGGTTTGCCAACGAGCCGCCGGGCGCGCTGGGGACTGGGCCATACTGTGGGCCGGTGCCAGGCTGTTTGGGGTCCAACTTCGGGAACGGAGTTTTCGGATCGGGAAGCACTGGGGCAGGCTGGGAGTACGCGCGACTCTGAACATCGATGAACTCTTTGCGTAAGGTCGGGTTCCTCAGCACGTCGGCCAGCTTCTTCGCGTCCTTCGCCCAGTCGGTATCAGGAGCTGCTTCGGCCAGTTTTTCAGCCCACTCGATGACCTTGTCGGGGTTTCCGCGGTATTGGTCCAACTGCCCCTCCTTCGGGACACCAACCAGAGCCGCTTCGGCCTTGTAAGAACCGTAGAGACACTGAGGATAGAAGCTCTTGTCCTCCTTGAAGACTTCCGCGAGCGAGATGAATGCCTCTCGTGCCTTTTCGAGATTGTCAACTGCGGCCTTTTTGCGATTGGGATCGCCCGATCGGATCTGCTCGATTCCTTCACTGAGTCGCAAGCGAGCGACTTCCACCTTCGAGACCCGCGCTTGCCGCGAGTCTGGGTTCTCCTCAATAAACTTTTCGAGTGATTCGATCGAGGTCAGCCCGTCCCAGTCGGTCCAGCGGGCCGAATCGGCATCACTGCCTTCGTGCATAATCCACACCGTCACCGCGATGGCGGTTATGACCACCAGAATGAGTGCCATTACGGGGTAGCTGATAAGCTCCCCCTGCTTGAATTTCGTCCACGTATTCGACAGCCCGCTGGAGAGCGCGTTCTGGTCGGAGTTTGCGGACTTCTGTTCGGTGCTCATGACATTCTCGTCGGCGAGAGACGTTACATTCGGCAAAGCCGCTACAATCCGCTGATTGAGTTGATGATATGCCGCCCGCGTCGGCCGGTCAACGGGAGCGTGTGGCCGGTCCTCGTTTGGGCTGTATCCAGTTTTTCTTGGGTAACTCACCACCCAGCCAGCTAACGCCAGCGGTTCGACGGGGCGTTGTCGAACCCCCGGCGTTAGCCGGCTGGGTCAAGACCCAGAAAACTTGGTTACACACCCTCGTTTGTAGCCGGCCTGTGAGGCCGGTCATTCTGTTGGTCCGGGGTCACAGACCCGGCTACAACTCCGCTAACTGGACAGCGAAGTGCGAACTTATCGTTCGCAGCGATCATCAATCCAAACGGATACAATGGCGTTGTCACGCACACCAAAGAGGACAGTTTATGCTTGGTCGGCTCATTCGAGGAATCAAGGCGGGGCTGGCGAAGACCAAAGGTGTCTTCACGGGTGTCTTTGACCTGCTGCGAGGCAAGGGAAAAGTCGATCAGGCGTTTCTCGATGAACTGGAGAAGCGGCTTTATCTGGCGGATGTGGGCACGCAAGCCACGCTGCTCATCGTGGATCGCGTGCGACAGGCGTTCCGCGACAAGGAAATCACCGGCGAAGTCGAGGCGTTCGTCAAGCAGCAACTCCGCGAGTTGCTCGCGGATGCTTCTCCGGGCATCAACTATCAGTCAACAGGCCCGACGGTGGTGATGATCGCGGGCGTGAACGGTTCGGGCAAAACCACATCCATCGCGAAGCTCGCCAAGCGCTTCCAGGACGAAGGGAAGAAGGTGTTGCTCGCCGCGTGCGACACGTTCCGAGCCGCTGCGGTCGAACAACTCACGGTCTGGGCCGAGCGGATCAAGTGCGACATCGTCAAGCAGGGCCAGGGAGCCAATCCATCGGCGGTGGCGTTCGATGCGTGTGAGCGCGCGAAGGCTCGCGGGTATGATGTGCTGATTGTGGACACCGCCGGCCGGCTCCACACGCAAACGCACCTGATGAAGGAACTGGAGAAGATTCACAGCGTGGTGTCGCGCCAGATTCCGGGCGCTCCTCATGAAGTGTTGCTCGTGCTGGACGCAACAACCGGCCAGAACGCTTTGACTCAGGCGGAACAGTTCTCGAAGTCGGTGAAGTGCAGCGGCATCGTCTTGTCGAAGTTGGACGGCACCGCGAAGGGAGGAGCGATCTTCGCGATCAAGCAGAAGCTCGACCTGCCGGTGAAGTTCGTCGGCGTCGGCGAGCAACTCGACGACCTGGAAGTCTTTGACCCAGACGCCTTCGTGAATGCTCTGTTCGAGAAAGAGGGATGAGGCTCAAGCGTTGCCGTTTTCTGGCCCAACAACATCATTGCTGAGGTTGATTACCGTACGAACGAATTGCTTGACTCGCGGTTCGTTAAAGAACTCCCGGAGACAATCCTGGAGTTCCCGCTCGTTGTTCACATCGCGTGACCACTCATTTTGATTTGGCTCCTTGGTGAGTTCTGTCTCGACGACCGTTGCCGGATACGGTTCAAGGCCTTGAGTTACTTTGAGCAGCGCTCGACGTAATCGCAAAAACGGGGCGACAAGCATAAGAAAATGTGTAAACCGTTTTCCATCGCCTGAATCGCTCGTCTGGACTTCGCCGTGAACGAAGTTGTGCGTGCGTGCGCCGAGCGCCTCCCCTTGTTGTCGAAGTACCCCGATTGGAGACGAGGGGACTGGACCGCCGACGAGGTCATCCGGCCACAAGTCGAGCATTGGGGCGGTAGGCATGGATAGTGCTCCTCAACAACTCAGACGAATCCGAATTGGCAGATGATCCGACCCGACATCGCGGTCTGGAATCCAGTTCGCCTTTGTCAACGAGTTGGTACCCAGGGTGTGCACAATCTGCACCGAATCGTTGGCATAATAGGGAAGCAAACCGGGACGGATCAACACCTGATCGTACATGTTCCAGTGAAACGCGCGGTGGCTTCCTTCAGGGGCATAATAACAAGTCCCCGGCGGTGATGTGGTGCCATCTCCGAAGAACTTCCACATCGGATTGAAGAAGTAGGAGTAGACGCGGTGCAGGACTTGACGTCCTCCTTGCATTGCTACTGCACGCGGCATGACCGCGTGGAGTCCGCGAGCGGTGACCACTCCCTGAGCGAACGGGTTCGCGTTCAAATCTCCCAGAAGAACCGTATTCGTATGCCCGACCTGGACCTCGGCATCTCGGATCGAGTCTGCAAGAGCTTTGATCTCCTCATCCACATCATCGAACTCGTGATAGACGCGGCTGATGATGTGTGCGACTCCGATCAGGAGTCGGATATGTTGAGGACGCTGGACAGCAAGTATCGAGTAGTATTCGTGGTTGTTGATTTCGGTTATCGCACTCTGTGGTCCTCGCACAAGCACACTGACCCGTGATTGGGTTTGAATCCATTCCCATGTCTGGCTTTTCGGGTTCAAGGCACGAAGGAGCGAACCGATCACTCCTTCCGAGCATTCCGCCAATGCAATCACGTCGGCGTCTTCCTGCCGTTGCAACGCGGTAATCAGACGCACGATCCCGCTTTGGGGTGACTTTCCTCCGATGTTCCAGAACACGACACAGAACATAATGGGCGTCCAATTCCGGATTCGGGAACTCACTTTGCCACGTCCGTGGCTCGGCTCTCTCGTATCACCGTGACTTTGATCTCCCCTGGGTAGTCGAGTTGTTGTTCGATGGCCCGCGCGATGTCGCGGCAGATGCGCACGGCATCCGCGTCGGAAGTGCGGTGAGCGTTGGCGATCACACGCAGTTCGCGCCCCGCTTGGATCGCGTAGGCGTGTTCCACCTCCGGGAAGCCGCACGCGACTGCTTCCAGGTCCGCCAGGCGCTTCACGTACTTCTCAAGAGTCTCTCTGCGCGCTCCGGGTCGGCTGGCGCTGATTGCATCGGCAGCCGCGACCAGCACCGTGTAGATGTTGTCGATGGTCACATCATCGTGATGGCCCAGGATCGCGTGAAGCACTTCCTTGCTGGTTTCGCCGTATCGACGAGCGAGTTCCGCGCCCACTTTGGGATGTCCGCCTTCCATCTCGTGATCGGCCGCCTTGCCAACATCGTGCAACAGCCCACATCGACGAGCCAGTTGCGTGCTTAATCCCAACTCGCCTGCCATCAGCCCGCAGAGGTGAGCCACTTCAACCGAGTGAGCAAGAACGTTCTGACTGTAACTGGTGCGGAACCGGAGTCGGCCGAGCAGGTAGACCAGCTTTTCGTGCGGCATCGTCACGTCCGCGTCCAGCACCGCCTGCTTGCCGAGTTCCATGATGTGCTTTTCCATCTCGGCTTGCGTCTCCGCGACAACCTCCTCGATCCGGCTGGGGTGAATTCGGCCGTCCTGGATGAGCTTGGTGAGCGCCAGACGTGCGGTTTCGCGGCGGACGTTGTCGAACGCGGAGACAATCACGACGCCGGGCGTGTCGTCCACGATCACGTCCACGCCGGTGAGTTTCTCGAAGGTGCGGATATTGCGGCCCTCGCGGCCGATGATTCGCCCCTTCATGTCGTCTGAGGGAATGTCAACGGTGCTGACGGTTGCCCCGGCCGTCTGAACGGCCGCGTAGCGTTGAATGGCCACGGTGACGATTTCGCGAGCGCGTGATTCGGCATCCTGCTTGACGCGCTCCTCGTGTTGACGAATTTTTCCCGCCACTTCCTCGGCCAGTTCGCGCTCCAATCGCTCCAGAAGCATCTTCTCGGCTGTCTCGCGAGACAGTCCGGTGATTTCGTGGAGCTTTCTGGTCTCTTGCTCGATGAGGTCTTCGAGTTGCTTGGTCTTCTTCTCCAAAAGCTCCTTGCGGTCGGCCAACTTCTCCTTGAGGCCGTCGAGGTGCTTTTCCTTGCGGGCGAGTTCCTTGTGCTTCTGTTCGGCGGCGTCTTCGCGTTTCTCGATTCTGCGTTCCTGCTCGCGCAGTTCGGCGCGCGCGATTTCCAGTTCGCGCGTGAGTTCTTCACGCCGGCGAAAAGCATCGTCGCGTCCTTTCAACTCCGCTTCGCGAATAATCTGTTCCGCGTCGCGGCGGGACTGTTCGATTAACTCGTTTCCACGAAGTTCGGCCCGGCGAAGAGCTTCGGCATCCTGGAGAACATCGCGGGCGGGCACAGCAGACGATGGGGCGGACCGACGAACAAGCAAATACGTTCCGCCGATGCCCAACAGGGCGGCGGCGGCGACAAGCCCGCCAGCCAGCAGCGGGTCCATGAGTGGGCCACTCCTTCCAGCAGCCCGTCGAAACTCGGAGAAGAAGGCGGAACACGCCACGACCAGTTCTTCCAGTCGGGCAGTCTCTGATTGGCGGTTGCCAGACGTCTGATGAAAAACGCACAGAGCAACACGAGCAATAATTCCCAGCTTCCCATGATCGGCAAAAGCGGCGCAGGCATGCGGGCCGCGGTCGTCGGTGTCAAAGCCCACTCTGTCTTGCGACAGGAGCAGGTCCGAGGAGCGACGGACGAAACGGTATCGGTTTGGATGTATGGGTGCAAATGCCATCCCTGACAACCAGCCGCGGGACGACCGCGGCCGGCACGATCTCGCCCGATACGTCCTGACCAGGCGAGGTTGCGCGGTATTATGACCGGCCCAAACTCTCTTCGCAATGGAAACGTCACACACGCCAGTCAGTTTGCCAGTTCCCGAGCGGCCAATTCCAAAGACTCTGTGACGGTTGTGCCGACCACAACCGCCTCCGAACGCGGAAATTTGCCGTTTCAAACTTGAATCTTCAAAGTTGAAGCTTCAAACTGAAGCTTTTGAATATCAAACTATCCTGCATCAGATTAATTCCAACACTCAAGATCGAAATCGCTTCTCCCGCATCTCTCCGCGAGGGCAAATCATGGCGCTGGTCCAACCGAAGTCGCTTTCCGCTGCGGTGCTGGCGTGTGCGGTTGGCGCGTGTGTGCTTGCAGGTGAGACGAGCAAGTCGCGGGGCGATGAAGTCCCTCCCAAGCTAATTGTTGTTTCTCCTCTGCCCAGGCCCGCGCCTGCTGTTCCGATCTCGGCAGCGCTTGAGTTGCTCCAAGGTTCCTGGCAAGTCGTTGCTGTCTGCCACTCAGACGCGGTGGCGCTGACGGAACCGCTCGATTCCTGGGTGCTCGAGATTCACGGAAACGCTCTGTATCTGCCCTTCCGAGATGCCTCCGGAATGGTGCAGCAACAGGCTTACGCGATCCAAATTGGTCGCGACGGCAAGTTCAATACCATCGATCTGCGATCGGCGGCGAACCCAATCGGTCTGGGTATCTACGAATTCCCCACGGTGGTCCGCGACTTTGGCCAACCGCGTGCGTACTGGCGACTGGCTCTCTCGGTGGCCAAGTCCCGGCCGAAGGAGTTTGGCGGCAAGCGCGCGGTGGTGTTTAGTCTTGTCCGCACTTTCGCGGAGGATGACGAGTTGGGAATTGTGATGATGCGGATTACGGAACTCGAAGCACTGATCGAGAAAGAGAAAGACCCCGCCGAGCGTGCCAAGCTCAAGGCAGAGCTTCTCGCAGCTCAGAAGAAGCGTGATGTGTTGCTCGCCGAGAAGGCGGTGAAAGACGCTGAGGCGGAGGTGAAAAACGCCAAGGAGTCACTCAAGGAGACCAGGGACAAATTCGACGAGGCCAAGAAGAATGTCCAGGCGGCCGAACTGAAACTGAAGGAGTCAGAGAAGCAGCTCAACGAAGCACGGAAGAAACTCGACATTCTCAAGCAGGCCCTGACCAAGTACGCCGTTTTTCTCGGCCCCGATCCAAAAAAGGTGATGCCGGTTTGGATCCCCGCGACGGACAAATCCACCGTCTCCCAAGGCATCAGTTCGGTGGTGGGCATCAAAGGGAAAGTGGTGAAGGTCTGGGCCGAGCGCGAGGGGAAGACGCTGGACGTGAACTTGGACGAGTTCAAGAAGGGTGACTTCAAGACCGACTACCAACTCCAGGCCGGTGACAGGCTCTACATCAAGACCAAAGAGTAGAAGGGTGCAGTAATCGTTTCTGGCACGGAAGAGAACCCAGCCGGCTGGGTCAAACCTCGCCAATGCCCCGTCGAACCGCCGGCGTTAGCCGGCTGGGTGAATCGCGCCCAACGCCAACATCCGTTACCACACCCAGTAGACGTGATCTTTTGACCTTCGCGCGAAGAAACTTACACTACTCGCGTACGCGCCGGACTCGCTGGAGGCAATTCCTGTGTAGAGACGGGAATTGAGGAGCCGGGGTGAACGCAACTCTCGCCAAACTCACACGCCTGACCGCTGAACCAGCGGCCACCGATGGCCCGTTGCTTGATGCATTCCTCGCGGGCGATTCAGGCGCGTTCGCTGCGATTGTGCGTCGATACGCGGCACTGGTGTTTGCAACCTGCCGGCGCGTCCTTCGCCATCATCAAGATGCAGAGGATGCGTTTCAGGCGACGTTTCTTGTTCTTGCGCGCCGAGCGGCTGACGTGTGGCCGCGGGATGCTGTCGGTTCGTGGTTGTTTGGAGTCGCTCATCGCGTCGCTCTCAAAGCCCGATCGGTCCGCAGTCGGAGGCAGATTCGCGAACAACCACTCGAAGACGTTGCTTCAACGGCACCATCCCCGCCGGACTTCGACCTCGCGGAGACCATTCACCGCGCAATTTTGAAGCTTCCAGAAAAATACAAGGCCGCAGTGGTCGCGTGTGACCTGCAAGGTCTCACTCGCAAGGCCGCCGCCGAACGGCTCGGCTGGAGCGAAGGCACTCTCTCCGGCCGACTGGCCCGCGCACGCGCTCTGCTTGCCGCTCGACTCAAGCGTTTGGGGCTGTCACTTCCCGCGAGTGGACTGGTCGCGGTGTTCGGCACACAGGAGACAGTCTCGGCGGTGGTGGAATCTACGCTTCAATCAGCGACTGGAACCGCAGCGAGTGTGTCGGCTCCGGTGGCGGCTCTCACCGAAGGGGTGGTAGGAAGTATGGCGCTCTTCAAACTGAAAACGATGGCCGTGGCTCTGTTGACCGCGGGCGCGATCGGCTTTGGAGTCTTCGCGGCCACTGGTTCGGGCAACACTGACGGACCGCCCGTTCCGTACACTCCTCCGCAATCACTCGACACGCGCACGACCGCGTTGCAACCAGTTCCTCCTCCTCCGAAGCCGCCGGCCAAGCCCGCGACGGACCTTGAGCTTCTTCAAGGGAAGTGGCGTGTGGTCAGTATCGCGGAGGGCGGAAAGAGAGCGCCAACAAACGCGAAAGACCCGTGGGTGTTCGAGATCAGCGGCACCACGATGAAGATGCCCTACAAGGATGCAACCAGCGGCTGGAAGCAGCGCGAGTACAAGATCATCATGCCGAACGATCAACCGAAGAGCATCAACCTGTACGCTCCGGGCGAACCCATTGCCGCGGGAATCTACGAACTCGCTGGCACAGCCTCAACGTGTCTACAGTGCCATCAGTTCCCCTACAGCGACACCACCGATCTTCCGCTCGGCGAACTATTCGGACTGTGCGAGCCTGCCCACCAGAAAGCGACTTACACCGGCTGGAGGCTGGCTCTCTCGGTGGAGGGGAAGCGACCGACGAGCTTCGGCGGCGAAGGAGTCATTGTCTTCACCCTCTCACGCCTCGATCCGCTCGCCGACGATCAGGCGAGGTTGCTCGACGCACTGAAGCGGTTGGAAGCCCGACGCCTGGCAGCCAAGACGGACATTACGAAGGCCCAACTCGACTCCGACATAGCAATGATCCGGGCGAAACTGGAAGAGGCGAAGGCGACACAAGCATTCCGGCTCGCCGAGAGGGAGGTGGAACGAGCAAAGTTGCAACTCGATCATGCTCAGTTGCAAGTTGAAGTCGCCAAGGCACAACTCGAATCAGCATCCAAGAATCTGAAGCTTGCCCAGGATAAACTCGATGCACTCAAAAAGGCTGGCGGAGCGAAGCTCAACCCGAAAGCCAGCTACACGATCCACATCCGCACGCGAATGGAACCCGAACAGGTCGTGACCAGTTCCACCGCGACAAACCCAACCGTTCTCGATGCGCTCCTGAGCGTTGCCAATCGAGTCACCGTCAAGGTTGATGCCGTCACCGTGTGGGTGGTGCGCGACAAGACGCTCGTGCCAGTCGATTTGGCCGCGGTCCTCAAGGGAACAGACGCGAAGGCGAACTTCGCGCTCAAACCCGGCGATCAACTCTTCGTGCAGGTGAAAGCGGAGAAGTGAGTGGATGTGCAACTCAACCCAGCCGGCTAACGCCGGCGGTTCGACAAAGCCCCGTCGAACTCCCGGCGTTAGCCGGCTGGGTTGCTTCAAATCTCTGAATCAGTTACTCCACACCCGAAAGCGGGACTCCAACTAAACACACAGCAGAAAACGGCACCACGCGGGCGCTCCATCGAATAAGATGGGCGGCACGCCAGGTGCCAACCATGCCAGACGAGACGAGAGCTTCCAGTCCGGGTGCTGAACCGCGGCAGGAAGCCGAACTTCCGAACTCCAGCGCCACCACAACGCCTGAAGGAACGCTGGTGCAACCCAGCGCGCCGGTACTTGCTCAACCCACTTCGCAAGGCGGCAAGCAAGTTCGCGGATTCGACTTGCTCGAAGAACTCGGCCGCGGAGGAATGGGAGTCGTCTACAAGGCCAAACAACGCGGACTTGATCGCGTGGTCGCGCTGAAGATGGTGTTGCACGGCTCACACGCGACCGCCGAGGACTTGCAGCGCTTCCGTGCCGAGGCCGAGGCCATCGCTCGCCTTCGACACGGCAACATCGTCGAGGTGTACGCCTTCGGCGAATCGGAAGACGGTCTGCCGTACTTCGCGCTCGAATTCTGCGGAGGAGGAACTCTTGCCCAGCGCTGCGCGCCCGGCGCGTTGCTGATTCGAGAAGCGGTCGAGTTGCTTGCTCTTCTGGCACGCGCGGTGCAAGCGGCTCATGCGGCCGGGATCGTTCACCGCGACCTGAAACCCGCAAACGTGCTCCTCACCGCCGACGGCGTTCCCAAAATCGCTGACTTCGGCATCGCGAAGGGTCTCGGTGGTCCAGAAGGACGCACTCAGACGGGAGCGATTCTCGGAACGCCAAGTTACATGGCCCCGGAACAGGCGGCAGGAAGAACCAACGAGATCGGCCCGCCCGCGGACATTTACGCACTGGGCGCGATTCTCTTCCACATGCTCACCGGTCGGCCGCCCTTCGTGGTCACTGGTGTCGAGCTGATGCGGGTGCTTCATCAGGTCCAGTTCGATGAACCAACTTCTCCTCGTCGATTGCGAAAGGACATTCCGCCCGATCTGGAAGCCATCGTTCTCCAGTGTCTGGAGAAGCCCGCGACGGCCCGCTATCCTTCCGCGGGCGAACTGGCCGCCGATCTGGATCGCTGGCTGTGTGGCGACCTGGTCCAGGCACATGGCAACAGCATTTTCTATCGCGTGCGAAAGCGGATCGTCCGCAAGCGCAAGTGGATCGCTCTGGGCACGCTGCTGGCGCTGATGGTTGTCCTCTGGGTGCTGTTGGTGGATCGCGGATATTCGCTCCCCTGGTGGCGAAAGCGCTCGACGCTGGATTGACCGACACGAACTCTCGCTTCAACGACCGGCTCCACGACTGGAGACCATTCGCGAGTCCGCCTCAAGCCAGAGAACCGAAATCGCCAACCATGTTCTTCGCTCCACGACCCGCAAGGGCGCTTGGATTTCGGGAAACGCGAAGATCGACGAGCCGTTCATGTCTCCGGGCGCCTGGGGACAAATCCAGACGCTCGCGTGCCTGTTCGCAACACCTGAAGTGACCGACGAGGAACTCCGGCCGCTGTTGCCCGTCCTCCACACCGAACTCTTCCAACCGAATTCCGTCAGCGGGCCATTTCAACCGGATCAGGGCTGGCCGCACTATGCGGACAATCGGCCTTCGACCGAAGGGTGCGGCTGGGCGCTTGTCGCGATTCCGTGGGCGCTTGCTCGCCCGAATCTCACCACACCCGCCGAACGCGCTCTGTTGCTTCAACGCTTGGCGGAAGTGCAAGCGATGCTCGATCGCTGTCACCTGAAGGATGCGCGGACGAAGCAGGACACGGGGCGCTGGTGTATCGCGGGTCCGCCCGCTGTACTTCCAGCGGAAGGGAACATCTTCATCACGGCTCTGGTGTTCCAGGGGCTGATTGAACTGTCGCGCGCGGGCTTACCGTGGTGCGGAGATGTTAACCGGCGCGATGCGCTCTTGCGAGTCACTTCCGACGCAATTCTCGCTCAGTTCACCGGAGTGGGCTGGCACACGCCTGGCCGGTCGCTGTCGGATCTCAACGATGGCCTGACGCTTCAACTCTTCGCGCTTCTGCTGCGCGCGGAAGAAGCCAAGTTGGTGGAACTCCCCTCCGCGATCACCGCGCAGATTCCACATCACCTGGCGGAGTGTGCGTCGAGGCGATTCGATCACCCCATACTGACCGCGGCGTTTACCTTCACCGCGCCCGATCAGCAGAAGCAAGCCATCATCTATCAGCGACCGGTGAGGTTCTTGTGGCATCCGTGGGCGGTGGAGTGTGCCGCGCGGTGGATCGCGCGACTTCAGCGCGCGGGGGCGCCTCACGAGGAGGTAGTCGCGATGCGTCGAGTGCTGGCTCATCTGGTGCTGACACTCGGTCCGCCTGCCATGAACGAACTGAAGACCGGCTACACCTATGTGCTGGTGGAGGAGCTGCTGGGCCTCAGTTCTCTGAATTTCTGAGCCGCGACCGTCGGGAGCGCATGATGGAAGATCGCTCCCTGACGGTCGCGGCTCTGACTGATGACGACAGAATAGCTCTGGCGAAGGGAGCGAGTTCACGGGGCAGGGATTGTCCCTGCCCCGCGGTATTTCGGTGCAGGTGTTGTGGAGAACGCACGAAGGAGAAGCTGAGGATGAATCTTTGGTGAGGAGTGTATGAGGTATTGCGGAGGATCTCACGAATTCAGAGATGTTGCACTGGAGGATGTGCGGCGAGCGAGCAAAATCCGCATTGGCCCCTGTGGCGTTCGTCCGTTATCAGTCGCCCGCTCGCGGAGTTCACTCAATGGTTCGACGTGACAAGCATCGTTTCGCATTCACGCTGATTGAGTTATTGGTGGTGATCGCAATTATCGCGATCCTCATCGGTTTGCTTCTCCCCGCGGTTCAGAAGGTTCGCGAGGCCGCGGCCCGCATGTCGTGCAGCAATAACCTCAAGCAAATCGGCCTGGCGTTCCACAACTACGAGAGCGCTTACGGTTACTTCCCGCAGGGTGGTCTCGATGGTCACCCGCAGGCGATCTCCAGCGGAGGCACCCCGAACCCCAACGGGTTCAAGTACGACGAGGATCCGGGCGGTTATGAGACCACCACGTGCTGCCGGGCATCGACCCGCGACGGCTGGAACCACTTCTACCGCATCTTGCCGTACATCGAACAGGACAACGTGTACCGGCTCGGTTTTGACGCAGCGCCGGTTTTCCCGGTTCCCAACGGCGCGGCGGGTGAGAACGATGTGGCTCGGCAACTGATCAAGATTTACTATTGCCCGACTCGTCGGTCCCCGACCGGCTACGGTTCGGCTCAGTTCGGCCGGAGCGATTACGCGGGGTGCGCGGGGATCTTCACCGGTGATATTCACGAGTTGACCGGCGATAACCCCGGTCCGCCGTTGAGCTTTACCCCAAGCCAGAACGAGCGAACCGCGACCAACTTCGGCAACTTCCCGGGTCGGGGAGGGATCATCGTGTGGCCGGGCCGCGGAGCCAAGCGGACCATCGCCGGTGTTTCTGATGGAACCTCGAACACCATCATGGTTGCGGAGAAAGCGATTCCCGCGAGCCGGTACGGCTCGGATGGCGGGGACAATGAGCGCTGGAACAACAGCGGTTGGGATGAGGACAACATCCGCTATCACTTCCCGCCCAAGCACGACACCGACCCGACCAACTACCTGTACCGGGCACGGCCCGCCGGGGCCGGTTTCACTGGCATCTACCCCGCGACCAACGACCCGACTCACAGCAGGAACAACATCTGGCGGCGGTACTTCGGCTCGGCCCATACCAGCGGCTTGAACGCGGTGTTCGCGGACGGCTCCGTGCGGTTCGTCCGGTTCAATGTCAACCCGCTGACCTTCATGGCTGCCTGTGGCGCGGATGACGGAGCCGTGGTGAACCTGAGCGACCTGTAATACCGGATCGTGTTGATTGCCTTTTGTAGCCGGCCTCACTGAGGCCGGAACTCCAAGATCCCGGCCTCAGTGAGGCCGGCTACAAAGGAAAGCGCTTCAACGCGATTCCGTATCAGAGGAGAAGCAATGCGCAAGATCCTACCGCTGGGGCTATCCCTCTTGCTGGCGGTCGCCATCGGGTGCGGTGGAAACCAAACCCAGCTCAACACCGCACCGTTGACGGAGGAACAAAAACGGCAGATTGCAGAGGAAGACAAGAAGATCGACGACGAGGAAAGTCCGGGTAACAGAACTCTCAATCCGAAGGGTAAGCGGAAGTAGCCACCCGGAAGACAACCCCGACGGGGCGCCCAGTGGCGCCCCGTTGTTGCATTGTGATTCTCTTCATCCCCATCAATTCATCCCGGAGGCACCCGTGCGATCCGTTCCACTATTCCTATTGTGTGTCACTCTTCTCGCTGCCGGATGTGGGTCGAAAGGCGACAACGCGCCGGGCGTGGCTGCACGCGACTCCGACCCGCAAGGGACTCTCCCCGCTCCAACACCGGGAGAGTTGGTGGAGCACCCGACCTACAAGATGTGGGCCAAGTTCGCGCCTGGAACCACCATAACCCAGAAGACCACCACCGACAGCGAGAACAGCCCCGGCCAGACTGTGACCACCATCGTCTATTCGCTGAAGGAGAAGACGGACGATCACATCCTGTTGGAATCGCAAGCGACGACCGTATACCACGGCGGGCGAGTCGAGAAGAACCCGCCGAATACGGTCAAGACCCCACGACTGATCCCGCTGCCGCCGGGTGTCAAAAAGGAGGACTGGGGGAAACCCACGGACAAGCAGGAAACGGGTGAGGAAGTGGTGACCGCGGCCGGCAAACAGTACAAGGCGAAGTGGTACAAGTCCAAGGGATCAACCGACGCGGGCGAATTGTTCACCACCACCTGGACTTCGACGGAGATGCCCGGCGGGTTGGTCAAATCGGTGAGCGAAGTCCCTGCGGTGAAGGAAACCACCACGATCGAAGTGGTCGAGGTCAAACTTCCCTGACCGGCGAATCGCTCGCCCAGCGCCAGCGCTGAAGGCA
>JAKEEV010000154.1 GCA_022616395.1 Planctomycetia bacterium
ACACCCGGAGAGTTCGAGGTTGCCGTTGTCATCGCACCGAAACTCGCAGCAACCGAACCGACCAAACCCAAGACACCCGAAGAACTCGGCTGGCCGCCGGGGTTCCTCGAATCCACTTACGGATCGATCCAAGACGAGAAGTTTGTCGCTCCACCGCGCTACCCGGCAAAATCGATCCCGCCACTGGATCAAGAATGAAGTACCTTCTCGATACCAATGTGTGCGTCGTTCACCTCAGAGGAAAGAATGCGCTCGTGTTACAGCGCTTCGGGCTCCATCCGCCGACGGACCTTGTGTTGTGTTCGGTGGTCGTCGGAGAATTGCGTTTTGGTGCGGAGGGGAGTGCGGATCCGCCGAAGGAGCACACCAAGGTTGATGGGTTTGTCTCCCAATTCGCAAGCCTTCCCTTTGACGATACGGCTGCCCAAATCTACGGGCAGATCCGGCACACCCTGGAGTCCACCGGACAAGCAATCGGGTCGAACGACTACCTCATCGCGGCCATTGCGCTTGCACACAATCTGATTCTGGTCACTCACAACACTGCGGAGTTCTCCCGCGTGCCGGGATTGACGCTCGAAGATTGGGAAGTCCCCTGATCTCGCCATTCAGCGGTTAAACGAGAACTCCTTGCTGTTGAGGAGCGCCCAGAAGAGGTCGCGGAAGAGTTCGTCGCGGGGCGTGTCCTTGTCACTGAGCAGTTCCTTCACCGTTGCGCGTTCGGTATCGGTGGGCCGACGAGAATAGGCACGCAGGAAGAGTTCGTCGAGCAGCTTGTCGTCTTTTTCTTCCTTCAGGCGTTTCGCGAGCCAGCCGTTGCCCGAATTGAGCTTGGCCGAGATCGTGTCCCCGCAAATCAAGTGAAGCACGCCGGGCAGGTTCACATCGTCGGTGCGCTCGCAGGCGCAGGCGGTCACGCGCTCGCTGCGACCAAACGCACGCAGGAAGTACGACGCGGAGCCGGGATCGGGCACTTGCACCGCGCGAATGCCAGTCGGATAGCCATCAAAACGTTCGGGAACGCCGGTCGCGTCGCAGATCGCATCGAGCAACACTTCCGCGGGCAATCGGCGAGCGTAGTAGTGCGAATAGAACCGCGTGTCCGTTGCGTTCGCTGGCCGCGTTGAGCTTGATAGCTGATAGGTGCGCGAGTTGAGAATCACGCGCATCAGCGCACGCAAATCAAACTTCTTCTCCACGAACTCCTTGTTGAGTGCCTTCCACAACGCGGGGTTGGTCGGTGGGTTCGTTGCGCGCAAATCATCAACCGGTTCGACCAACCCAACGCCCATGTAGTGCTTCCACACGCGATTGATCATCGCTCCAGAGAAATACTCGTTCGCGGGGTCGGTGATCCACTTCGCGAGCATCACGCGCGGATCGTCTCCGGGTTTCACATCACTCACCGTTCGGTCGAGCGGCTGCGGACGCATGAACATACCGGTGCGCGGTTGAATCACGCCCACGGGCTTTGTGTTCTGGTTCTGGTCGGGGTGACTGATGCGCAGGATCGTCGGGCCGACTTTCGCTTCCTTGCGGTCGAGCTTTACGCGACTGAAGAACGCCGCGAAGTGGTAGAAGTCATCCTGCGTGAAGCGCTCAAGGGGATGATTGTGACACTTCGCGCAGCCGATGCGTGTGCCGAGGAACGCTTGAGCGATTGATTCGGGTGCTTCCGAGTTCTCGCCGTGTCTCTGTTCGCCGACCGTAACGATGAAGTAACCCACCGCGGGGTTCTCGATGTTCGAGCCGGTCGCGGTGAGGATGTCGCGGGCGAGTTCATCCCACGGCCGGTTGCTTGCCACTTGCTGGCGCAGCCAGGCGTGGAATTGTCGGACGCCTTTCACTCCGCGAACGTCGTGATCGCGCTCCTTGCGATTCTGAAGCAGGTCGTTGAGTTGCAGCGTCCAGTAATCGGTGAACTCCGGACGAGTCAGCACCGCGTCAATCAGCTCCTCGCGCTTCTTCGCGTCCTTGTCGGCAACGAACGCCAGCACTTCGGCTGATGTCGGAAGAATGCCGCACGCATCAAGGAACACGCGGCGGATGAATTCTTCATCCGAACACAGGTCGCTCGGTTCGATGCGCAACTCTTTCAACTTGGCGAAGACATGCGTGTCGATGAAGTTATTCCCAACGCCATCGAATCGCTTCTCGTCCACCGGGCGATCAAACGGCATGCTGAACACGCTGACCGCGACTTCCGTGAGGTACATCGCGCGCACGGCGCTCGCGCCATTGCGAAGAGCCTTCGCTTTGCCGCCAGGGGTTACTTCCAAATATGCCGGATCGTTCGACTCGAACTTGGTGAGCCAGGTGACATCGCGCTTGGTGCCGTCGGCGAACGTCGCGACCGCAACGAGTTGCTTCTCCTCGCCAGGCTTCAGCACTTGAGCCGAAGGAGTGAGTTCCAGCTTGCTGATCTTCAGTTCGCTTTTGTTGGGACCAGGAGAACCGGCCTTGATCCAGTTCAATAGCAGTGCATACTCGCGACTGCCAACCGAGAATAGCCTCCCTCCCTCGTGTGGAGTTGCTCCGATTGCTTTACGAAGCAACAGACTTTCTTCCGGCTTGGTGCGATCCAGGCGCCGACCGCCGAACTCGCGTGTGATCCACTCGTAATCCTGTTCGGGCGCGAATCCGCGAAGCGACAGCCGAAAGCCATTCTGTCCGGCTCCCTTGCCGTGGCACGCGCCCTGATTGCATCCCATCTTGGTGAACAGCGGAACCACGTCCGTGGAGAACGAAGGCGCGTTCTCCTTCGCGCTTGCGACAGCAGGAAAGGCACCCGCGATGCTCGCGGAGACGAAGTAAGCGAACCAGCGCATGAAGAGCCTCGGCGAAGACGGGAGTTATGACGGTTTGGCGAGCGGCCGGTGTGAACCGGCTGATCTTGGGCAGGTAGCGTTCGTGCTTCAATTCGAGTTTAGAAGAGAGCCGCAAGGCGAACAAGCGGAAAGCCACTTGCCTCCGAGGGGAGTAGGCAGGAACATTCGCGGAAAATTCACAGACGAACGCTGGACAGTGGCGACCGAGCGGTTTACCCTGTGATGAGTTTGGGAGTTGGTTGTCACGTCGCCCATCCTCAAGTCACGCAGCAGGAGGCCGTATGTTCAAGTTCCGGCGGAAGCAGCACACAGTCAAACATTCGCCCCCCCCCTCAGAATGATCCTCGGCGCACTCTCTTGCGCCTCGAACAGATGGAAGACCGCGTCGTGCCCGCGACCCGCGTTGTTGACACTCTCCAAGACGTGGTCGACCAGACCGACAACAAAACCTCTCTGCGCGAAGCGATCCAACAGTTGAACCCAATCGAAGGCGACCACACCATCACCTTCGCCCAGAACATCCAGGGCGGGACAATCACGCTCGATCCCAACGAGGGCCAACTGAGTGTGACGACGGCAGGCTCCAACATCACCATCGACGGGTCCGGGAACTTCATGACCATCCAGCGTGACCCGTACTCTCAGCAACAGCACCGCCTGTTCTCCGTCGGTTTAAGCAACACGTTGAACCTTGTGAATTTGAATTTGCTCTGGGGGTGGGCCGCTGGTGGTGGAGCAATTGCCTCAAATGGCAACCTGATCATTAATCACTGTTGGCTTGGCTACAACTCCTCATCGGACGCTGGTGGCGCAATCGCTCAACTGCGGGGCGACCTCCTCATCCTCGATAGCGTCATTTCCTTCAACTCGGCGGTGAATGGAGGCGGCATCTCTGTCTTCACTGAGGCCACGTCCACTGTCATCTACAACACCACCCTTGAATGGAATAGTGCTCAGGAAGCTGGTGGTGGCATCGAGATTCTGGGTTCGGATGGCCAGACCGCCAAGACGGTCATCCTGGATGATGTCGGTGTGTACGATAACGGTGCTCAGGAAGCTGGTGGTGGGATCTATGTGAATGGTGGGACAGTGGGAACGGATCTGACACTCCAGAACGACACATTTGTGAGCGATAACTGGGTCACCAATCCCGATCCCATGTACCAGACCAAGGGTGGGGGCATTTACTTCGGCAGGGAACGATCACAGCGACCAGTGTGACAATCGGCGGCAACGAAGCCAAGAAGGGGAACGGAATGTACCGCGTGATGGGAACAACTCTGGTCGGTACGCCGATCTACATCGCACCCAACGAGGAAGAAGTCGGTCCTTGATCCGCACTCGAAATGCTGGCCGACTCTTGTGAGCGAGGTCACCCTGATCTCGCTCACAAAGCCCATCCGTCCTTTTCTGGGAGTGAACCATGAAGCGGTTGATAACTTGCCTGACGATCATTGCTGGTTGCTGTGTGGCGTTGGCTTCGGATATTCCTCCTCCGCGTGAGGTTCCGTCGCGTGACGCGCGGTTTGCCGCTCGGGGTCAGGTCGATCTGTATGTTGCTTCCACGTCCGCGCTGAAACTGAAGCCCGAAGACGAGCGGCTCTGGTTGCCGGCCTTCCAGTTGGGAACGAAGGCGGTTACCCTGGCCGAGATGAAAGGAGATCGCAAGCCACACGGCGGCCCAACCTCGGCCAAGGATTTCTCAACGTACAAATCGCAACGCCATCCAGCGTTCATTCGCACCAACGACGCGTATTCCCGCCCGAAGGAAAACGCGAAGGGGGATCTCATCTGTGCTTACCAGGTAGCAGTTCAAGCGGCCGAGGTGAAGGCCGAGTTCGCGCTGGTGGGACTTGTCGTGTCGCGTGGTCCGGTCAGTGTGAAAACGAGCATCCTTCAATCGCTGATCTTGGCAACGGGCGATGTCACCGCTGGGAACGACATCAACAACTCGGTCATCATCTGCGATGGTGATGTGGTGGCATCGCACGCGACGACAAGCCTGATTATCGCCCGCGGCAAGATCGAGGTGAAGGGAGACGCCTTCGCAAGCACCTTGATTGCGGGGGGAGCCGTGAAGGTCGGCAAGCTCCCGGCAATCCAGGAACGCGGACTTGTCATCGCGCCGAACGACCCGATGCCGCAAAAGACGATGAAACGCTTCCTGTCGGTGATGGAGATGGTCCGGGTAGACATGAAGGAGAAGCAAACCAACCCGCTGGGTTTCATCACGTTCTTTGAACTCTCACGCATCGGCTTGGAAGTGAAAGTCGCCGATGGCGAGGTGCAAGTCGCGAAGGTCGAAGCCGGCAAACCGTGCGAGAAGGCCGGGTTCAAGGTCGGGGATGTCATCCACGAAGTCAACGGCAGGAAGCCCACCGATGCCGAGTCTCTGCGACGGCTCCTGCGCGACAATCTCGCCATCGGGGACGCAACCCTCAGACTCAAGCGCGGAGACAAAACCGAAACCCTCACGATTACGCTGCCGGAATAAACAACGAGCCGCGTCCGCACGGGTGCGGGTTTGGTTTGCCGCTCCCGTTCGGTCGCGGCTCGTTGAAAGCGGGCAATGCTAAACCCTCCCGTGCG
>JAKEEV010001145.1 GCA_022616395.1 Planctomycetia bacterium
GCCCAAGAACAGAGCGCGGACGCGCGATCTCGGAAGCCGCACGCACTATTACCCGGCAACCAGGCCACCTGAAGTTGTCGCGTCCAGCGAGAAGTCTCGAAAATAGCCAGGGATTTCAATCCCTGGTCTCTTGCAATTGCCGTTGGCCTTCTGACTCTGAACCCTCTTCGCTATGCTACTGTCTAACTAACAGGGTGGCCGTGTGGCTGCCCGTTTCCAGTCGGACAGGCTTCCGCCTGTCATTCAAAACTGACAGGCTGGGGGCCTGTCCTACATGAGGATCACGATGAACCCGGACCTGCGACGACGAACTGACGAACTCTGCTCCCGGCTTACCCAGTTGCGGGACTCTCTTTGACATTCGCGGCAAAGCGGCTGTGCGCGATCAACTCGAAGCCAAACAGAGCGAACCGGACTTCTGGATCAACCAGGAGAAGGCGAAGGGCGTGATCGGCCAGATCAAGGTGCTGAACTCGCTTCTGAAGCCTTACGAAGAGTTGAACACGGCCGCGGGCGACATCAGCGCGATGGCGGAACTGGCGGAGGAAGACGCGGGGTTCGAGGCGGAGTTAGAGCCGGCGCTGGCGAAGGCGGAGCAGCAGTACGAAGCGTTCGAGTTGCAGGCGATGATGAGCGGCAAGCACGACTCGTGCTCGGCGGTGGTGTCGATCAAGCCGGGCGCGGGCGGAACCGACGCGTGCGACTGGGCCGAGATTCTCTTCCGCGCGTATTCGCGCTGGGCCGTGCGGCACGGGTTCACAATCGACGACGTTGACGAGGAGCCGAACCTCGAAGGCGGTGTGCAGAGCGTGACGTTCAAGATTGTCGGGCCGTATGCCTACGGGTACATGCAAAGCGAGATCGGTGTTCATCGCCTCGTTCGCATCAGTCCCTTTGGTAGCGGCGACACACGGCAGACTTCGTTCGCCGCGGTGGATGTTCTGCCGGAATTGCCCGACGACATCGAAATTGTCATCAAAGACACCGACCTGGAAATGCAGACGTTCTGTACTGGCGGCCCCGGCGGTCAGCACCAGAACAAGACGCAATCCGGCGTGCGGCTCATTCACAAGCCGACCGGCGTGCGGGCCGAGAGCCGCACCGACAAGAGCCAGCACAAGAACAAGGACAACGCGCTGAAGCTCTTGAAGGCGCGGCTCTATGCCATCGAAGAGCAGAAGCGGATGGGAGACACTGTCAAGCACTACGACGCGAAGGGCGAAATCGCTTTCGGGTCGCAGATTCGCAGCTACGTGTTCCAGCCCTACACACTGGTTCGCGAAGAGCGCGACGGCATCGACCTGAAGACGCCCGCGGTCAAGGAAGTGCTCGATGGCGACTTCGACCAGTTCATGCACGCCTTCTTACGCCACAA
>JAKEEV010001146.1 GCA_022616395.1 Planctomycetia bacterium
CCAGCCTGACTCCCGAAGTGACAGGCTGGAAGCCTGTCCTACATTAAGGGCATGTCACTCCTCTGGCTCAACGGCGCGCTCATCGACAAGACCGAAGCCCGCGTCAGCCCGTTCGACCACGGGTTTCTGTACTGCGATGGCGTCTGGGAACACTTCCGCCTGTTCAATGGCAAGCCGTTCGGCGCGGATCATCATCTCAAACTCCTGTTCGCCGCGGCGAACGCCGTCGGCATTGACATCCCGTTGTCACACGATGAATTGCTCGCGGCGATCAACTCCACGGTGAAAGCGAACAACCGCACCGAGGGGTATGTTCGCGTGATCGTTACACGCGGACCTGGCACCATCGGCCCCGACCCGCGAAAACTCGATCCGCAAGTGATTGTGATCGCCGAGGAGTATCAGCCGTTCCCGCAGGAACTCTACGGCCACGGTCTGCATGCGGTCGTGTCGCGGCTGATACACGACCCGGACAACCCGGCGCACTGGTTCCGTACGCTCAACCAACTGCATGTCGTTCAGGCCAAGCGGTACGCCTTACTCAACGGATGCCTGGAAGCGGTGTACCACACGCGTGCCGGCCACATCGTTGGCTCGACGGAAGGGTTCCTGTTCGCGGTGAAGGATGGCGCGCTGATCGTCGCGGGTGGTCAACCAGAAGACGCGACCGGATTCGCAGTTGCAGCGCTGGCTGCAGCCGGCGGGGCAGTCGTCGCGGAACACGCGCTCACGTTCAAGGACCTGGTTGCAGCGCAAGAAGTGTTCATCGCCGGAACAGCGTGTGGCATCATCGGCATCGTTCGTATCGACCGGAAGGACATCGGAAGCGGCACGGAAGGGCCAATCACGCGAACAATCCGGGAACGATACCGCTCGCTTACGCGGGGAGAACCGGGCTAAAATACTGGTGCCTCCTTCAGGAGTTGCACCATGGTTACCATCCGTCGCATTCTGGTGCCCACCGACTTCAGCGACTGCGCGCTGCCTGCTGTTCGCTACGCGGCCGAACTCGCGGACAAGTTCGGTGCCGAGTTGATTCTTCTGCACGTCGTCCCGGATGCTGTCCTGGCATTGCCGGACGCGGTGATGCCAACGCCTGCCCCAGCCGCTGACCTGCACGCCTTGACCGAAGCGGGCAAAACTGGTCTTGCTCATCTGATCGCCGCGGAGAAACTGGAAGCTCGTCATCCGCGTGCGGAAGTGCGCATCGGTTCGCCCGCCGCGGAGATTGTTGCCGCCGCGAAGGATCTTCACGCCGATCTGGTGTGCATCGGCACGCACGGCCGCGGAGGACTGGCTCGCGTGATCCTCGGCAGCGTCGCGGAGTTGGTCGTGCGGCAAGCCCCCTGCCCCGTACTCACCGTGCGCCCCAAAGCGTGCGGAGGATAGCATCAGAGTAGTAGGCATTCGCTGGGTGCCGTGGTTGTTGATCAAGAACGGCACACGGCGTGTGCCTACTACTTTCGTGAGGTTCTTTCGTGCGACTTCTTTCGCTCACACTCATACTTGCCTTCGCACTCTCCGCCGCAGGCGGAGACTGGCCTCACTGGCGCGGGCCGAACCGCAACGATGTGATTGATGAACCCTCCGGCTGGGATGGCAAGTCGTGGATCGCGGATAAGCCAGCGTGGAGAGCGAAAGCGGGCGAAGGCGCGAGCAGTCCGCTTGTGGTCGGCGAGCAAGTGTTCACGCTCGGTTACGAAGGCGGCAAGGATGTGCTTCGTTGCTTGAGCGCGAAGGACGGCAAACAACTCTGGTCGGTGAATTACAAGTGCCCCAGGCACCCTCGCTTCCACATGGGCGACGAGGGGCTGTATTCCGGGCCATCTTCCACACCCGAATACGACCCCGCGACCGGATTTCTTTACACGCTCAGCATTGATGGCGATTTGAACTGCTGGGACACGAAAGCGCAGGAAAAGAAACTGTGGGGGCGAAATCTTTACGGCGACTACAAGGTGGAACGCAGACCGAAGCTCACGCGTGCCCCGCAACGCGACTACGGTTACACTTCCAGCCCGCTTGTTCATCGCGACTGGCTGCTTGTGGAAGTCGGTAGCACAAAGCAAGGCACACTGATTGCCTTCGACAAGAAGACTGGCAAGCAAGCGTGGGCTTCGGAACTCAAAGACGAGGCTGGACACACAGGCGGACCAACTCCGATGACCGTGGAAGGTATTGCATGCGTCGCGGTGCTCACTCAGCGAAACCTTGCGGTGATTCGGCTCGATGCGGGTAACGAAGGCAAGACGGTTGCCACCTTCCCGTGGGTGACCGACTTCGCCAACAGCATCGCTGGCCCTGCAATCGAAGGAGACAGCGTGCTCATCACGTCCGGTTACAACCAGAACGCCATCTGCAAGTTCAAAGTGACGCTGAAAGGCGCCAAGGAAGTGTGGAGGAAGAAGTTCGCGTCGAAAGTCTGCACTCCAGTGATTCACGATGGGCACGTTTACTTCGCGTGGCAACGAATGCGATGCCTGGACTTCAAGACGGGCGAACAGAAGTGGGAAGGAGGCGCGTTCGGCGACCCCGGTTCGTGCATCGTGACAAACGACGACCGCGTGATCGTCTACGGGTTGAACGGCAAACTCGCGCTGGTCGAAGGCGCGAAGCGTTCGCCGAATGCTTACAAGGAACTGGCGGTGAAGGACAAGATCTTCGGCACTCTGGCGTGGCCGCACATCGTACTCGCTGGCGGAAAGCTCTACTGCCGCGACCGCGACGGGAACCTCGCGGTGTTTGCCACAAAGTAGGTGCCGCTTGCCGAGCGGGCTTTCATAGTAGTCATCACGCTCCGCGTGATGCCGCCGCGCATGCGGCGGGTTCTTCTTCGCTGTCTGCGCTTCTGACATCACGCGGAGCGTGATGACTACTATGAAGACACCGGCAATCCGAGCACTTCCACCAACTGCTTGCCGCTTGGTGTTTCAGCTTCCATTCGCGTGCCGGGCTTCTGGTGTTTCCATTTCAGGTAAGCGAGCACAATGGGAACGCCGAGTCGTGGAGAGTGACAACTCGATGTCACTAACCCCACCTCTTGCCCGTCGTGGAACACCTTCGTTCCGGCTGGTAGCGAGCCGCCTTCGAGCACTTTCAGCCCCAGGAACGCGCGGTTGACGTGCCCGGCCCGGTCGCGGGCCATCACAATCGGTTCCTGACCGAGGAAACAGCCCTTCGTGTAACTCACAGCGCGCGTTGCATTGCCCACTTCCATCACGAAACGGTTCTCGTCGATGTCCTTGCCGAACACCGGCATCCCCGCTTCGACGCGAAGAGTCTCGAACGTCTCCGCGCTCGCGGGAACGGCACCAGCAGCGGTTAACATTCTCCGCACACCATCCGCGACTTCATTTCGACACACGATGTCGAAGCCCGATAGCCCAAGTTGATCGCGTCGGCGGATGGAACAGGTCGCGTCCTTGCCGAAGGTGCGTTCCATGTGCGCGAACTCCGGCAACTCCGGCACCGCGTCTCCGAGTGCGGCAGAAAGAACTTCGCTCGCCTTCGGTCCGGCGAGGTGAAACTGCGCGAAGTCGCTCGTGCGGTCGGCAATCTCGACTTGCTCGGAGATGAGGTAGCGGTCGAGATATTGCACCAACTCCGTGTTGCGGCCGGGGGTGGTTTCGACCCACATCGCATGTCGGCCATCACTGAGACGAATGTGATAGATCCACGACTGAAACTTCACTTTCGCGCGCGGATCGCAAAAGTAGGCTTCGCATCCACCACCCAGCGGAAGGCTCTTCACGTCGTTCGTGCAGAGATTGCCGAGGAACATCGGCGCATCCGGCCCGGTGAGCAGGAGCTTGGCCGCATTCGAGATGTCGAAGAGAGCCGCTGAGTTGATCGCGGCGGTGTAGTCAGGTGTCATTGGGTACTCCGGGCGAACGGCCGGCGTAAGCCGGCTGGTGAATTGTTCGCTTCACCAGCCGGCTTACGCCGGCCGTTCGCCTGTGACCATCATCTTGTGTGCGTCGGGAATCAGAAGCACGGTGCCTCCGGCGTCGATCAGTCGCTGAGCTTCGGATTGCGAATGAATCGGAGTCGCGAACAACTCCTCCGCCACGTTATCGGGATAACTGCTCGCGAGGAACAGACTCGCGGACTTGGCCGCGAACACCCAGAGCGCTGAGGCAGCCCAGTCGTCGGGCTTCTGCTGAGCCAGAAGCTTGCGCGCACCGGTCGGGCCGTCGAGCGTGCGGAGAAACTCCGCGCCTGGACCCAGTGCGGGCGCGGCGGTCGTGAGTAAACCGATGCGCCCGCCCTTCTTCACGACACGAGCAGCGCACGCGGCAGCCTGTGCCAGATCAGTGAATGTAATGTTTGCGGGGTCGCCGCTGATCGATGCAATCACCGTGTCGGCTTGCTCGTTTATCTGGCCGCGCCAGCGTGCATCCTGTCGGCGGATGCCTTCTGAACCGCTGTCGAGTAGCCCCGCCACGACATCTTGAACCGCGTCACCCTCGCCCGCGATCACCTGCACGAAGAACGGCGTGCCGAGCAGCCACGCGACTTCCGCCGGTTCTTCTCGCAGCGCCCCCAGCGGGCCAGTCGTGAACTCACCCGCGAAGGCGGCTCGCGTTTCTTCGTCCGAGAGTGCCGGGAAGATCGCGTTCTCCGCGCCCGCGTGGCCGGAGTTCGGGTCGTAGCCGCGACCGGTGAGCACGATGTTGAAGTCCGCTTCGACCAGCGTGCGGTTTAAATACACGCGCCGGCCGCCCTTTGTCGTCGCCAGATACGCAAGCCGCTTGCGGTCGGTTGGGTCGTGCGTTTCGGCGGTCACGTCCTCGAACTCGTCGGGCAGTTCGTCAATCCACCCTTGCGGTGAACCGGGCGGAGAAAGAATCGTGACCGCGACCGGATCGACGTGAGCGCTCTGAAGGTGCCGTAACACTTCCGCCAGCATCTCCGCAACGTGCGGAAGTGCGGGATCAATCACCACGGTAATGCAATCGTCCGGCGTGAGCGCGCGGCGCAGTGGTTCAAATCCGAACGGCTTCTCCAGAGCATCGTGAACCAGTTGTTGCGGTGAAGCAGTCGGAGCAGCGAACGCGGCCCGGTGAAGCGCGATCGCACGCTCGGTCGGCACCGTGAGCGTCCACGGTTGATTACCAACGATCAGGGTTGTTTCCGCCATGAGCGCTCCTCGCGTTGCGGTCATTCACGAATTATACGCGGGGGAGACAATCGGAGCCGGAAGCGTTAGCGACGGGCCTTCAGAGCCGGAAGCGTTAGCGACGGGGTTTTCAATTTCCGTCGCTGACGCTTCCGGCTCTGAAAATCGGGCGTAG
>JAKEEV010001147.1 GCA_022616395.1 Planctomycetia bacterium
GCGTGATGCCGCCGCGATAGCGGCGGGTTTCTTTCTTCGCTTTCTTCGCTGGCTTCGCTCGCACCATCACGCGGAGCGTGATGACTACTATGAAGACTGCGGACTACCGTCCCCAGGCGTCGGTGGGTGCGCCTCCGGTGGGCCGGGAGGGTCGGTCTCCTTCCAGGTGGATTTGCTTGTATCCACCACTGACGATGAAGTAGAGAATCAACAGCAAGAAGCCGACCGCCAGAGCCGCGGGGACAACCGCGGTCCAGAGCAGCGCTTGCTTGTCGCCGTAGAGTCGAGCCGCCTTGATTGGGTCGCGGTCCTTCGAGTAGTTCGGCAACCCCTCCTCGTCCCACCACTTCTTCAGTTTGGTCAGGTTGTCCTTGAGCTTGTCATCAACTTTCTTGCCCTCCCGCTCAAGATTCGCAACCGTTGCCAGGTCGTCCTGGAGCGTGGTCTTCAACAGCGGAGGCGGTTCCTTCCCTTCTGACTCGGCCCTCTTCTTGATCGCGTCGTAAGCGTCCTGCTGAACCAACTTCAGCGTCACCTTGACGGGCTGCCCGTCTTCGATCAACTCCATCTCGTAGGTTCCCTCCCACTTGGCACCAAGCAGATAGTCGTCGGCCAGCACCAGCGGCATCTTGTCTGTTGGTGTGTTGTCCTTCTGAGCGGCTCGAACCTTCGCAACGATCCCGTTGAAGTCGTCGAAGACCTTCAACTTGGAGTTGTCCATCCCCGCGACAGGAGGGAGTTGGTCGGGCATGAACTGCGTCAAGAGCGGGAAGGGCTTCTCCGCCGGCTTGCCGTCGTCGCCACGAGCCACATAGCGGTTGTAAGTATTCGGAGCTTCCTGCTGAATCTTCTCGACCGCGAAGTAGTCCTGCTTCCAGCCGATGCCCGGCGCGCCGAGCAAGCCCGCCGACATCATGCCGATTCCACCGCTCAGACCCAGAGCAAGCGCTCCACCCTTCGGGAACCGTTCAGAGATCACGCCCAGGAGAGTGGGCCAGTAGAACGTCTTGCCCAGCGCGTAGACCGTGACTCCGACCATCCACGGCCAGAATGTGTTGGTGAAGTCTTGGCCGAGCATCCACAACCCTGCAACTCCGAGCAAGGCGGTTGAAAAGAGCAACCCAACTGGGTTGATCTTGTGAACAATCGGACCCGCGAAGAACCTCAGCACGAACATCAGGCCACTTGTCCACAGGAACGTGATCTCCGCTTGCTGCTCGTTGTTGAGTACGCGGCCGGTGATGTTGCCCATCCACTGATCGACGCCCAGTTCAACGTACCCGACCAGGGCGTGCATCAGATACAGGAACGCGATGATGATGCTCCCCGGTGCGAACTTGGTGACAACGCCGTAGCCAATCCAGATGACGCCCGCAACGGCCCAACCGATCCAGTTGGGCGCCTCGATACCGGCCTTCTTCAACAGCGGAGGGAGTTCGTTGTTCAGGAGCAGGCCGAACAACCCAACAGCCAAAGCCACGCCAAGCATGCCGACCGTTCGCATCATCTCCGGCAGCGTGATTCCTGCCGTCTTCGCCTCCGAGTGTGGGAACGGCCGGTTGAACATCAACAATCCGTAGAGCAAAACGGGAATCAAAAAGACGCCGAGCTTGATCTCCCACCGCAGCGATTCTCCAACTGTTCGGAAGCCCAAGAGAATCGCGGCTCCGAGGAGTAACCCCAGCGGCCAGCCCGCGTGCAGGATGTTCAGCCAGTGAGTTTTGTTGTTCGGGAAGAGAGTTGCGGTCAGCGGGTTAATCACGGCTTCGCACGTTCCATTGCCAAGCGCAAAGAGCCACATGCCGATGTACAGACACCAGTACGCGCCCTCCTTGCCATACGCGTTGTAAACCGGTGTGGCCGCGAAGGTGACCACAGCGCTTGATGCGTGCAACAGGAACGCAACGAGCATCAACTTGCCATAGCCGAATCGGTCGGCACAGAAGCTGAAGAAGATGATCGCGATGCCGAACCCGATCAACCCGCCGCCGGTGATCGTGCCGAGTTCGCTCTGGGTGAAGCCGAACTGTGCTCCCCAATCCTTGAGGATGAACCCGCGGACGGAAAACCCGATGCCGGCCGCGATCAGGGTGAAGAAACTGGCCCAGAACAGGATTCTGTCGTTCAGGGACGGCGAACTGGAAGAGGACGCGCTGCTCACGAAGCGACTCCGTTAGTGGAGAGGAAGTTCAAATGTCAGGAGTGAACTACGCGGGGCGAGTGTAACAACCGCCGCAACCACGTTCCAGGAAAAAGGAACGGGTGAAGCTAAAGTAGCCCGCCGCTCCCCGGCGGTGGCTTTCATCCGCCGCCGCGGAGCGGCGGGCTACTTTGATGAGATTATGCCAGTTGTTCCGGTCGTCCGGGCAACTTGCGGATCTTGGCAAAGAGCGTGCGAATTCTTCTGGAGTTCTCCTGCCGGTGGGTCGATTCACGGAAAGTGCAATCGACCGCGCCTGTGGGGTGCCGCGTGACGCAAGAACTCAACGTCCTTGCTCTCATCAAAGGCGAAGAGCGATTTA
>JAKEEV010001148.1 GCA_022616395.1 Planctomycetia bacterium
GGTCGCGGCTCTGATTACGCTCCCTGACGGTCGCGGCTCTGATTACGCTCCCTGACGGTCGCGGCTCTGATTACGCTCCCTGACGGTCGCGGCTCTGATTAACGGCCATACCACGCGATCAATCTCGGTAACTCTCCGCGATTGGCGAGCATGCGCAGCGCGAACTTCTGGCGCGTTGAGCCGAGCAGCGGGTTAAAGCCGAAGTTGTCGTCCACCATGCGCACTGCCTGCATCACTGCCGCATCCGGCGAACGTCCGTCCACCACAAGCACGCGCGCTAACCACATCGCCGCCGGGAACGTCAAAGCCAGTGATTCCAGTCCTTCCCATACACCCAACCCGAAGTTCGGCGAACCGCAAAACTGAAGCGATTCCACCTTCAAACGATGCCAGCGCGAAAGGAGTGACACCGCGTTGTCACCGAGTGAGCCAAGCGGAACTTCAGTCGCGGAGAACGTGGCGCTGTCGGGGAGTGCGGCGTGAAGTTTCGGCACGCGCCCGCGACCTGCGGCGAACTTCACCGCAGACCAGATTCGACCAATCGGCCCTCGCTGAGCGGTCCCCTTCTCCGCTCCGTGATCCTTGCGTGCATACACAGCGGCAAGTTGCCGGAAGATCGTTCGCCCGACCCAACCGGGTATCGGCACTTCCGCTGCGGTCTTCGGCTCTTCGTCGTGCGCGGCTTCACCCAGAACGTGAAGCAACTCGCTGAGTCTTCCCGCCGTAACGACCTTTTTGGGGTCTCCTCCACCATCGAACTTCGCCTTGCGAAGCATCGACACGACAAACAACACCTTCCGCCATCGGCGCTCGAACGGCTCGGCTTCATTCGCAAGCAATCTCGACACCGCCGCCGCGATACGAGCCACATCCCCCCACGGCACAGTCTGCGAGCCTTGAAGCGGAGGCGGAGGAGCGGCCAGTTTCTCTTTGGCGGTGGTTGATTCAAAGAACGCAGCGAATTCGCGCGCGTCGCTGAGTTGTTCAGAAAGCGCTCGGCCCTTGTTCTCGGCGGCTGACGGGCACGCGAGGCGCAAACCGAGGTTCCAGTGATCGCCCGCGGGCACCAGCAAGAAGGGATAAATGCGACACGCGAGCGGTTTCGCCGCCGAACCGAACTTCCCGTGAATGCGGCAAAGGTTATCCGCTCCCAAAAACACGCAACTGCCGTCCGCGCGGTGGTTCAGATAGAACTCGCTTCCACGACGCACGAAAAACGGGATACCCTGAAACTCCGGCAACGCTTCCCACCCCTGCCCCTCGATGCGCCGGCGTTCGTCCGCGGTCACCGGCACCGCGTACGACCGGCAACAGTCACCACACGAGTGACAGTCCCAGTTCTGAAGCACGGGGAGAGAGCGGACTTGCATCGTAGTCATCAGTCATCAGTCATCAGTCATCAGTCATCAGTCATCAGACCACGTTGACTGATGACTGATGACTGATGACTCAGTTTACCCAGAACGACTGGAAGAAGGTATCGGCGAGGTCATCGTCACGAGCCAGTTTCGGCCCTTCGGCAGACAGATAGTAGACGCGGTTGTCAATCACGAACACCTGCACGATACGGATCGTGTCCTCACCCAACTCGAACTCCCACTCACAACCGGGATGGCCGCGGTGAGTCACCGTGTGCTTCTGCAGGAGTCTTCCCCCGCGAACTCGTTTCAGTTCGTCGCCGATCTTGTTGAACCACGCGTCATCCGGTTTCGCCACCGGAGCGGCGAGCGTAGCCGACATGGCCCAGTATTTGTATGTCCCTCCGCGAAGGTCTGATTCGTAAGTTGCCTGCAGGCCAACTAGTTTCACGTTTGGCCCCACCACGCCTGGCCCGAGCGGTTGGTCCTCGCATTTCTCTGGATTGCTCGGCATCTTGATCCGGGAGTTCTTGTCCAGCGGCACAAACGCCCACTCGCTGGTCGGGCCGAAGAACCCTTGCACCTTGTCCATCAACTCCTTCTTCAGAAAGTACAGCCCGGCCGCGGAGAGGTACGCCAGCCCAACGAGCATCAGCACGCCCTTGATTCGCGTGGTGGCGGTCCAGTCGATAGTTTTGACAACGCCCAGACACAGAGCGCTCGCCGCAACAGCCAGCGCGAGCGGGACGGCAATCGACAGAGCCGCGTCCTGGCCCGTCACCATCGGCATGATGAGCCACAAGAGCGGAATGCCAAAGGGTAACAGTGCCAGCCCCACAAGAACCGACACGGGCAACCCCGCGACCGGCGCCTGGTGCGGATCGTGTTCGGGATCGGGAATCAACACCGGCGTGGCGACGGCCACCGGGCGGGAACCGCTGGTGCGGTTCGGAGGCGGTTCATCCCAGTCGTCTGATTCATCAGGGGGAAGGCGCCGACGACGCGGAGGAGCCACCGGCCGGGCGACCGCCGTGCGACGGGTGGGCGCTGCGGGAACCGGAGCCGGCGACACCACCTGAGCCTCTTCCACCGCCACGAATGAAGACTGACACCGCGGACACGCCACCACCTCTCCCAGCGCATCGCTCTCCACACGAGACGTTCCGCGACACGCCGGGCAACGCACCACCGCCAGAGACATTCCGCAGCCTCCCCGTCCGACGAATGCAATAAGGTGAATTGTACCCTTTCGGCAAGAATCAGTGAACAGTCATCAGTAATCAGTTATCAGTCATCAGTTACCAGTGATCAGTTAGCCGAGGATCAGGAGTAGGAGTAAGAGGAGGATTGGGAAGAAGATTACGAGTACGAAGAACGAGAACGAGGAAGAACCGAAGGCTGCTCGGTCTTTGTCCTGCTCTTTCTCTGACTCCTGCTCTTCCTCCTCTTCCCAATCCTCCTCTTACTCCTCATCCTGCTCTCTGCCCTCTGATTACTGATCACTGATGACTGATGACTGATGACTGATGACTGCCCCTACGGTTCCGGTCCGATTTCCTTCGCTTGGCGCATCTCGACTTTCTCGCCCTGACCAACCGCGAACTTGAAATCCGTCTTCGCGGTGCAGGCAGCTCCGACATTCCCCTTCGGGTCAAGCGCCAGGAACGCAACCCGCGAAGGATGAACGCCGCGACGACCCGCAGCGGCGTTGGCGCGCTTGCAGGCGAGTTCGCACGCTTCTTGCGGTGTCTTCCCCGCTCGGATCTGCTCGGTGATGAACAGGCTCCCTCCGATGCGGATAATCTCCTCGCCCACACCCGTTGCACCCGCTGCTCCCGACATGTCATCAACATACAGCCCCGCGCCGATGATCGGCGAATCCCCCACGCGAC
>JAKEEV010001149.1 GCA_022616395.1 Planctomycetia bacterium
GCAATCACGCAATGCGAAGGTGTGGGGAAGGTGCTCTCACCCCGGTGGAGCATCGGGGTCAGCGGGAACAGGCGGTTTCGTCGCGGGTGGCTTTCTTGTCGGTGAAACCACCGAGCGAACCGGGTGCAGAAGTGATGCAGATGGGACTGGTGAGGTTATCGGAGGCCCAGCGCCTTTTTGGATGTGTGCGATCTCGATTGCGGTCTGAGCCTGAAGCTCCGCGATCCGCCGATCCGTTTCGAGCCTCCCCTCGTCGCGTTTGAGCTTCAGGTAACGGTCGATGTCCTTGAGTTTCGCTCGCTCCTCGGCGTCGAACGTCTTCGGGAGACGCCATCGCCATTCCAGCTTTCCATCGAGCTTCACGGCTTCCGATTTCACACCAACTATTGCCTTGACTCGCCTCAACGTCCGCTCTGCAATTCCTGCCGCGGTTGCTCCTTCATGTACTTCCGTGGCCCGGCGCGGACCATCTTCCAGGAACTTCTTCAGCCACTCCACAGCTCGTTCGCGTGACCGCTGACCAGCACGCAACGGCACATCTGCCCCGAACAGATCGTCTGCGGTCATATCAACCGGCCCGGTCCAGTTCACGATTGTTTCTCCGGTCGGCTCCTTGCGGCAGAGGCGGAAGCCGAGCGACGGAGCGGGCGGGCCGATGTTCGTCTTCGAGAGCGTGAGCACACGCAACTCCAGGTCGTCGGGGTGTCGCGCGAGCATCAGCCCGGTTCGCACCGCTCCCATGATGCCGATGCTTCCCACTCCGCGATAGATCGCGCTTGCTCCTCCACTTTTGCGAAGGTGCCTCACCAGCAGAATGCACGCTCCGGTGCTGGCGGCCAGCGCGGAGAACGGCAGGAGAGCAATACAGATCGACGGATTGAACGCGCCCATGTCCGCGGGGAAGAAGGCTGTCATTGGGTCGATGACAACCAGAGCGGCTTCGGTTTCGTAAATGGCGGCTTCGAGCGCGCTAAAATCCATCGGGAAAGTCGGAATGCGTTCCAGACCGATCCCCGGCGCAGCGAACAGGCGCACGCGGGCCGGATCACCTCCCGCGGCAAGCACACGCGGGCGAATGGTATCGCGAGCATCGTCCTCGGCATTCAGGAGCAGCACGTTGGCGGGCTTGGTGTTGAGCTTACTTCCTGGCATGGGAGCGCCGGTGGTGATTCGACACGCAAGGTCGATGGTGAAGAACGACTTGCCGGTTCCGGGGTCGCCATCAAGCACGGCGAGCTTTCCGCGAGCCAGATACGGCTCCCATACCCACGACACCGGCTCGGACGTGAGATCCGCGCACCGCACTCCGGCAAACGGAGTGCGCGCCGATGCCGCCGATGCGGGCGCGAATGACGGTGCGACAACAGGCACCGATGACGGACTGGGCATGACAGGCTCCGAGATGATGTTTCGGGGGAAGGGACAAGGGGAACTGAAGCAATGTCTCCGACGCGGGGAAATTGCCGGAGACAAGATAGTGATATTGTGTATACTAATAGGGTGGAAGTCAAGCGACGAAGGGAATTAGTGGGATAATGAAGCGAACTTGATCTGCCCGCCCAGATGTGTTAGCGTGTTCAGTAAAGGTTGTGATCTTCCAGACGCACAGAGTCCACCTCGCAGATGGCGACATTGCGGCAGTACTTCGACACCGATTTCAGCCAATCGCTCACGGTCTTTGAATCGTGGGATGCGAATGGTGGGGATGAGCACGTTCGGATCATCGCACGGCTACATCTCGACTTCGAGGCGAA
>JAKEEV010001150.1 GCA_022616395.1 Planctomycetia bacterium
GTTGTCAGAAAACCACCGTCGGCCTCACGGCTCGACGCTCACAAACAGGTTACTCCTGAACTTCCGTGTCGGGTGTGTTTAGCTCGTCGCTTTGCGACAGGATGATGTTGCGTCATCCAAGCGCTTACCATGGCACTCGACGTGAGGAAGGCTGTTCCAGCACCGTTCGGCATGCCGGGTACCAGGATACCCACGGTCTGGAACAACCTCGCCGGTCGCGGTTCCGTGGGTATCCTGGTACCCGGCATGCCGGCGGTGCCGTGAGCCTTCCACACATACAGGTCGAGAAGTAAACCGCCCGACACGGTTGCATTCCAGAGGTCAGAGACCAGAAGTCGGAAGTCAGAAGTCAGAGGGCAGAAGTCAGAAAGACCCTCTGTCCTCTGTCCTCTGTTCTCTGTCTTCTGTTCTCTGTCTTCTGTTCTCTGATCTCTGCCCATGTCTCCCTTCGCGGACACTCACGTTCACTTGCTCGCTGGTCTCGACGACGGGCCGCCGACGGTCGATGTCGCGGTCGCGATGTGTCGCATGCTTGTAAAGGAAGGCGCTCGATACGCCACCGCGCTTGCTCATCAGAACCCCGATTACCCTGACAACATCGCCGACCGGCTCCGTTCTTCCGCTTCCGCGCTTGTGGCAACGCTCGCGGACAAGAAGATTCCGCTTTCGGTGCATCCCACCGGCGAGGTGATGCTCTCGCCGAACACGTTCGACGAGTGGAAGGCCGGGAAGCTGCTCTCCGTGGGCGATCACAAGCAGTGGTTGCTCGTCGAAATGCCGCACGGAGATTTCGTGGATGTTCTTCCGCTGCTCGAAGCTCTCAAACCCGAAGGCGTGAGGCTCATCATCGCCCACGCGGAGCGTTACTCGGAACTCTTGGACGATCCAGCTCTCACTTCAAAGTGGATCGAAGCCGGCTGTCTCATTCAAGTGACGGCTCGCGCGCTGGCCGAACCGTGGGATCCCCAGATGGAAGCGGGCTTGAAGCGCTGGGCGAAGGGCGGATTCATTCACCTGTTTGGCTCCGATGGTCACGGCATCGACCGCCGCCGTCCGATTCTGGAAGCTGGTTTCCGACGGCTCACGAAGTGGATCGGCCGTTCGCACGCGACTCAAATCGCCAGCGTGTGGGGAAGCGCGGTCCTGGAAGGCAAACCGCTGACGGTTCCTCATCCGCGACCTTTGAACCGAAGCTGGTTCACGAGACTCTTTGGCAACTGACGCTATGCCGCAACTTGCGCTGGTGGCGGGCCGACGATGTGTGTGAGGATGCCGAGGATGCGGTCGGCTTGGTAGAATTCGTACTCGATCAGGTCGTAGGTGAGGATGTTTCCCGCGAGTCGCAAGAACTTCCACGCCGTTCCCGATGTGATGCACCCATACACAGTATCCACCGGTGCGTTTGTGCGCTGGTTGAATCGCTGCGCGCCGACCATGCCGGCGATGCATTGCCCCAAGCCGTCGTTGATGTTCTCTTTCTTTGCCTCGAAGATCACCATGACAGGGGCGATGATCTGCGGCTGCTGTGGCGCGCGGCCGATGAGGAAGTCGCAGAACCCGGTCAGCTTCGCGCTCGGATCGGCCTGGAAATCTGCACCAGAGAAAAGGGAGATCTGGCCCTGGTATCGCGCCCAGAAGTCTACCAAGAGTGGGGCAATCAACCACTCACTCCGAGCTTTCTCGGTGTTCACAATCGTCGCGAGGTGAGCGCCGATAGCCGTCGATTCTCGGAATGTTGAGGATGGTGTGACGCTCGGCACGCCCGCGAACATGTCCTTCACTGTCTGCCACGTCAGACCGAAGTGTGTGACTACTTCGGGATATTTGAAGTCGCCAAATGCCATGTCGTTGTCCTCCGCGTTGTCGGCATTGTAACCTCTCGTTTGCGTTTGTGTAACGCCTCGACGTTTTCCGATTCGCATGGTTGACGCGAGCCGCGCTCTCGGACAACAATAGCGTTCATGGGTTGGAACCCTTACCCCTCGCTGCCGCGGGTTTCGCTCAATCGTCCACCTAACTGCGGACACACCAACCAAACCGCGAAATTCCCCACCCTCGCCCGACACGCCCGTTCTCGTCCTCGTGGGAGATTCTCCATGCTTTGCACCCGCGTCCGCGGATTCGCCGCGCTTCTGCTACTCGCGCTCTCGTTTGGCATCGCCAGCGCTCAGCCCACTCCCGACCAGCAAGCCGCAGCGCTCTTGAACGCCGGTCGAAAGGCGTACAACGAGGGCAACCCGCAGTTCGCGGCAGAGAAGTTCAACGAACTGCTCACCAAGTTCGCTAACTCCAAGGACGCGAACGCCGCTCGCTACGGGCTTGGGCTTGCGCTTCTTGATTTGCCAGCGCGCGACTACCAGAAGGCGCTCAACGCATTCACTCCGGTCGCCGCGGACGCCAAGAGCGCGGATCGGCCGTTCGCGCTTTACTACGCGGGCGTGTGTCAACGCGGGCTGGGACACAATGAACTCGCTCAGGGTGTTGCAAAACCCAATGAGATGCCTCAGCGACAGCAGAACGCCAACGCGAAGTTCACTGAGGCCGAGAAGCTCTTCGCGCAAGCACGCGAGGCGTTCGAGAAGAAGACTCCGCCGGAGCCGGAGTGGGCCGCACGCGCTCGCTGCGATACCGCCGAGATGCAACTGCGCCTCGCAAAGGTGAAGGAAGCGCGTGCGACCGCCGAACCATTCGTGAAGGACAAAAACTTCGCCAAGAGCAAGTTCCGCCCGCTTGGGCTTTATTACCACGGAACCGCGTGCTTCCTGCTCAATGACATTCCGGCCGCGGGGAAGTCGCTCAATCAACTCACTCCGTTCGATCAACCCTTCGGCCCTCACGCTCGCTATCTGATGGGCCGCGTGCATCACTCGCAAGGCGAGAACGCCGAGGCCGCGACCGCGTTCGATGCAGTTGTGGCGGAATATGGCAAGCAGAAAGCGGCGGCGGTCGAACTCCTGAAGCAACCCGACAAGTTCAAGAACGATCCGTGGGAGAAAGTCCGGCTCGAAGCTCTCGTGAAGAATCCGCCGCCTGACTATGTCGCGGGGAGCGTGTTTTACTCCGCATGCCTCAACTACGAGTCTGGCAAGTTCGGCGAAGCGCTCGGCAAGTTCCAGGCGTTCGCGAAGGACTACGCGAACTCTCCTCTCAAGGATGATGCGACACTGCGCGCGGGCTTCTGTCTGGTTCAAACGAAGCAGTACGCAGAGGCTGTGAAGATACTTCAACCGCTCATCACTCATGCGAGGCTCGCGGATCAAGCTCTCTTCTGGCTGGGCAAGGCGCAAGTTGGGCTGGCTCTTGCGGTCGCGCCGAACAATCCGAACCTGAAGGATCAGACGTTCAAGGTTGCCATCGCGACTCTGCGCACCGCGGCTGATAAGGCGAACCAGGGCGATGCGGACGCGAAAGCTCGCAGACCCGAAATCTTGCTGGAACTGGCCGACACGCAACTCACCGCGAAGCTCGCCAAGGACGCAGCAGCCACTTACGAAACAATCTGGAACGACAAACTTCTGCCCGCGAAGGCCGAAGAAGTGCTTCAACGGATCATCACCGCGTATCACCTCGCGGGCGATATTCAGAAGTCCGAGGAGCGAATCGCGACCTTCAAGAAACAGTTCCCCAACAGCACACTGATGCCTCTGGTGCTCTTCCGCGAGGCCGAGAATGCTTACGTGAAGGCTGAGGCGCTGGTAAAGGGGAACAAGCCGGCGGAAGCGAAGACCGCGTTCGGAGACGCGGCCAAGAAGTATTCGGAAGTGGTCACGAAGTTCCCCGAATTCGAGCGCATCAATCGCGCTCGATATGGCCTTGCGCTGTGCTTCATCGCGGTTGAAGACTGGGAGAAGGCCACGAAGGTTCTCGATGCGATTCCCGCCGCTGAACGCAATGGCGAACTGGCTCCGGTGCCGTACATCCTCGCGGATTGCCACATCCGCACCGCGCCCGCGAAAGCCGAAGACGCTCTGCAAGACAACATGCTGCGCGAAAAGCTCACAACGGCCGCGGGGTTGCTCGACACGTTCATATCCGCCAATCCGAAAGCCGAGCAGACGCCCGATGCGATTCTGAAACTCGGTTACTGCTACAAGAGGCTCGGCATTCAGCTCGCTCCGGGCAACGAACGCAACGATGCGTTTAACAAGGCTCGTGCCGCGCTTGAGCGCTTGCCGCGCGAGTTTCCGCAATCGCCACTGGTCGGCGCCGCGGCGCTTGAACTTGGGAAAGTGAAGAACTTGCAAGGAGACAAGGCCGGAGCGCTCCAGACCTTCTCCGCGTTCCGAAACGATCCGCTCGTCAAGTCGCCGGTTGCTCCGCTCGCTTATCTCGCGCTCGGAAGTCTGCTCCGCGAACAGAACAAACTGGCCGACGCGGTCACGATACTGGCCGAAGGGCGGCAGAAGTTCGAGGGCGCTCTCACCGCGGCCGGTGGGCCGAAGCTGGAGTGGGTCGCTCTTCTTCGTTATCACCACGGAGTTGCTCTCTTTGAATCTGGCAAGTCGACCGAAGCACGCACGGCGTTCGATGAGTCCGCGAAGGTCGCGCCCGGCAAGCTCATCGCCGTGGAAGCAACTCTCAAAAGTACGCAATGTCAGGCCGACGAAGTGAAGAAGAAGATCGCGGGTCTGGAGAAGCAGAAGCAGCAACCGAAGCTGCAACCCGCTCAGATCGCGACTCTCGACGGTCAGATCAAGGCGGCGAAGACGGAACTCTCCGGTGTGGCGAAGCTCTTCGAGAAGCACGCGGAGACGTTCCGTCAGGCGTTCCCCGAAAGCGAAGCTCGCGCACGAATGCTCTACGATGCGGCCTGGACTTTCCGGGCCGCGGGCGAAGACCCCGCGGGCGCTTACACGAAGTTGATTTCGCAATTCCCCGACCTGTCGCTTGTGGTCGAGGCCCGACTTGAGTTGGCCGAACTGCTTGCCGATAAGGGGAAGTTCGACGATGCCATCAAGCTGTTGAAGGAAGCCATCGACAAGGAGCCGACGGACAAGCCGACTCCGCAAGAAACTCTCGAACGCATTCGCTTACGGCTCGGTGGTGCTCTCTTCGACAAGAAGGACTTCGCCGCGGCTCAGGGGCAATTCGATGCGGTCGGCAACAACGCGAAGTCTCCGCATCGAGCGATGGGAATTTACCGAGCCGCGGAATGCTTGCTCGCGCTCGGTAAAGCGGACGAAGCTCAGAAGAAGCTCGTGATCTTCCGCGACAACGGCGCGTTCCACAACGTCGCGGGCGTGAGCGATCGTGCTCTGTTGCGGCTCGGGCATGCGCAATCGCAACTGAAGCAGTGGGACGCAGCGCGGCAAACGTTCGAGACGGTCATCGCGCGTTACGGCAACAACAACACCTGGGCGATTGACGCTCGCTACGGCATCGGCTGGGCGTTCCAGAACCAGGGGCGCTATGACGACGCGATAACCGCTTACGCGCTCGTGACACAGGCAACGCAAGACGAACGCGCTGGCCGCGCGCACTTACAAATCGGACTGTGTCACGCTGCCGCGAAGAAGTGGACGGATGCGGGGAAGGCGTTCAGCACGGTCTACTTCGGCTACGATCTGCCGGATTTGAAGTTCCCCGCGATGCTTGAACACGCCCGCGTGCTATTAGAAGAGAAGAAGCCCGACGACGCGATCAAGCTCCTGGAGCGCGTGATTAAAGACGCCCCAAAGGACAGCGGATGGGCCAAGGGCGCGCA
>JAKEEV010001151.1 GCA_022616395.1 Planctomycetia bacterium
GCATCATGGCGATTGCTGATGTAGCCGTCCGTGAATCCCTTGAGCGTCGGCATCACGCGACGTTCTCTGGGGGGAATGAGTCCAACCGCCGCGAGCCGATCCGCCAGCGTGTCGTCTAACTTGCCGATCCAATCGGACGTTTCGTGATCCAAGGGCAGGTGCGATAACTTTGCCGCAATGATCGTTTCAACCTTCCGCTGGACGGCTTCGGCGTTCTTCAGCGGAACTTTGCCGAGCCGAATGGACCGCCGCTTGCGATCACTGCCGACAAACTGAATCGTGCGGTTGCCGTTGGGGTCGGTGCTGATGCTCGCCATGATCTTGCTCCGGTGACTACGGCTTTCGCCGCGGGTGATGTTGCTGTTGTTCTCTGATGGGGACGAAACTACCACTCCCCTGAATTGCGGTGGAAATTCCGGCGGATGAACGTGTTGAATGTAGCGCTTCGCAACGAATCGCGCAAGTCCGCAACTGCCGGAATCGGCGACGATTTCGTCCGCCGACTGGAAGAATTCGATTGCACTTCCGCGGAACTCCCGTTGCAGCAAATTGACACACCGTCTAGGGAATTAACGCCCGGAAGTTTGGCGAGTCCAGCCGCGGTTTCTTACATCACTCCAAGTTTCTGACCCCTCCCCCCTACGGCTTGCGGAACGTCAAGGTGAACCGCGACAAGGCTTGGCAGCCGACCCGTAATGCAGCAGCTTCCATGCTTCCCACAGTTCGCGTCTCGACTTCACGAAGTAGCCGTTCCACGAACCCAACAGGTGGAGACCGACTCCCGGCTTGAACAGGAAGATCGGCCGCACTCCGCTCTGCACGTCTTTCAAGTCTTTCACGGCGTACCGCGTGCATCGGTGGACGTTCTCCACCGGTTTGCAGTACCTCAGCATCGCAGCTTCGTTGCTGGCCTTGTCGATGATCGTTGGCAGAACATCCCACGGGTCGCATTCCGCTGTTCGGATCAGGAAGTGGTAGTGGATGCAGTTGGTCCATTCGATTTCCCGAACAACGCAAACTGCGAACTCTTGCCCGTGCCGCTTTGACCAGTTCGTAATCGACTGACGGACACGCCGATCAAAGACGCGGATCGTCTCCACGTCGACCGGCCGCAAAAACTTGACCGTCGCTTGATGCGTTGGCGGATGGGTACGGTGCAACGTGTCGAGAATGCGGCGTTCGCGGCGTGCCCACAAGCAACGCGATTCCACTGACTCAGTAGGACTGCGGTTGACATAGCCGTTTCCGTGGTGACGGGAGCGAAAGAGCGGGTTCGCTTGGTACAGGCACGGAACAGCAGCGGTGTTTTCTGGGGTGAAGGGATGAGTCGCGTCGGATTCTCGCGAATCACTATCTTCTGTAGGCAATTGCGAGCCGTTGCCGGATGATGCGGGCGCAACGTCTCCACTACCAGACCCCTGAATTGCGGTGGAAATTCCGCCAGCCACCGGTTTGGGGTTGCCCGGTGGCCGACGGGCTTGGGGGAGTCGCGACTTCATGCTGGACCATCGCCGAACGTGTTTCGGTCGATGTACCGCTGCAACTCGTCCAGCGTGTAGAACACCTTGCGGCCGTCGCGAGTCGCTTGGATTTGCCC
>JAKEEV010001152.1 GCA_022616395.1 Planctomycetia bacterium
GAGCGTGTCTTTGTCGGAGCCGCGACCGTCAGGGAGCGCAGAGCAAGATCGCTCCCTTGCGGTCGCGGCTCTGATGAGCGCTCCGAAAGAAGCCCGCCTCGGCTCGGCGGGCCTACTGAAAGCGCCATGATCTTCGCCAGTAAAGCGTTCCTTGTGTTCCTGCCGGTGGTGCTGGTGCTGTACTTCGCGCTGCGCGTCCGCACGCAGAAGTATCGCGTACTGCTTGCCGCAAGCTGGCTCTTCTATGCCTGGATCAGCCCGCAATATCTGTGGGTGATTGTCCTCTGCACGCTCATCGACTACTTCGCCGCTCTCAAGATCGAAGGCACCGAAAATCCACGCAACCGAAAGCGCTGGCTGGTCGTCAGTATTGTGGCGAACCTCGGTTTGCTCGCCGCGTTCAAGTACGCGATGTTCGCCTATGACAACGCGGTGTCACTCGCTCACCTGTGTGGCCTGGACGTTCGCGACCGGCACTGGAACATCCTCCTTCCGCTTGGGATTAGCTTCCACACGTTCCAGGGCATCAGCTACACGGTGGACGTGTACCGTCGGCAAATCAAGGCGGTGCGAAGTTTCCTCGACTACGCGCTCTTCGTGGCGTTCTTCCCGCAGCTCGCGGCCGGGCCAATCGTCCGGGCCGCCGAGTTCCTCCCGCAAATGGTCACGCCACCCACACCCAGCGCGAAGCAAGTCGCGGACGGGCTTCACCTGTTCCTCCTGGGTCTGTCCAAGAAGTTGTTCATCGCGGATCAACTCGATGTGTTGTTCGTTTCGCCGGTGTTCGCCAATCCGGGCGCCTACGACGCCGCAGCGCATCGCTGGGCGGCTCTGGCGTGGGTGGCTCAAATCTACTGCGACTTCTCCGGTTACTCCGACATGGCCGTTGGCATCGGAAAGTGGTTCGGCTTCGAGCTTCCGAGAAACTTCAACCTCCCGTATCTGGCAACGAGCATCACCGACTTCTGGAGGCGCTGGCACCTGTCGCTCTCAACGTGGTTACGCGACTATGTCTATTTCCCGCTTGGCGGAAGTAAGGGAAGCGCGGCCCGAACGTACTTCAACCTGATGGTTGTGTTTGTGCTTTGCGGATTGTGGCACGGAGCAACGTGGGCGTGGCTTGTGTATGGCCTTTACAACGGGCTACTCATGTGCCTGCATCGAGCGTGGGATCGCGCGCTCACGGGAATGAAATGGGTGGACGCAATGCGTGCTTCGTGGATCTGGGCGCTTGTCGCGTGGATCGCAACGCTCGCGCAAGTGACCGCGGGGCTTGTGCTGATTCGCATGAATTCCTGGGCAGATGGCTGGCTGATGCTCAAGTCGCTGGCGGCGTTCGATGTATGGAGCGCGTGGTCGGAACGTGTGCCGGTCTGGGTGCCTCTGTTGATGCTGGCGGTTGTCTGCGGCCACATCCGCGGCGGGCTTCGAGACAAACTCGGCTCGCGATGGGAACTCCCTTCGCCTCTGCGCGCTGTGGGTTACGTCGCGATTGTCCTGGCGCTCGTCACGCTCACACCGGGCGTGACCAGGACATTCATCTACGTGCAGTTTTAGGCGAACCCCGCCCGCAAGGGCGGTGGGTGGACCCGCGGCCCTTGCGGGCGGGGTTCGCCTTCCCTTCGCTGCCCTTCTTCCTCCGCTCTTGTTAAAGTGAAAGCGTTCGCAGTCCGCTTTCGGGAGACTCTCATGCGGCAGTGGTGGCCGGTTTGGGTGTTGGTGCTTCTGGCGAGTGTGCTGGTTGTGTTCGGCTTGCTCTGGTTCGGCGGGTCGAAGGTGGCCGAGCCACTTCCGGTGCCGGGAGGCGATCAGGAAATCGCCTGGCTCCACATCCCCACGTCGGGCGATACGTGGGAGAACTTCGTCTGGGGCGTCAAGCGGCTGGAAATGGCTACGGCCGGCGTGCCGAGTGGTCTGCGCGTCGATGATTCGGCCGCGTTCCCGGATCGCACCACGGCGGTTCCGGAAATCGTCATCGCGCGCGATGGCTTCGTCGGCAAGCTCCGCATCCGCTGGTACAAGGTGACGAACTATGCCTCGACCGATGCGTGGGTGAAGGCGCTCGCGGCGCGGAATCCGCCCCCACTGGCGATCATCGGCGGCTGGTCAAGCGACCGCGCGCGCGAACTGGCCGACGCGATGGCCGCGACAATCTGGCCTGGTCAGAAGCCGCTCCTGCTGCTTTCCACCGCGACCGCCGATTCCGTTTATTCCAACGAGCAAAACTATACGCCCGACTATCAGCCGCCCAAGCTGATCGAACTCTACGACCGGTCCTTCCGCTTCTGTTTCACGAACCGGCAGATGGCCGACGCCGTCACCGACTTCGTGTTCAACGACACACAGTTGCGGCCCGGTCCGGCGGTGTTGCCCGGACTCCGAGCCGTTCCCGGCGCGGCTGGCGGCGGGTGGGAGATGCTTCCGTGGCTAGGCGAACTGTGGGCCAATCCGCCGCGCTTGCAGGCGTTCGCGGTGGCGTGGAAGGACGATCCGTACTCGCTCGATCTGTGCGAACAGTTCCGCGAGGTCATCGCCGAACAGAAAGAGGTGCCCGGTTGGCCACGGCTGGCGGTCGAGGCGAACTTCGTGCCCTTCAGCGCTGGCCGGTTCGCGCGGCCCAATCCGTATGAAGCCCAAATCGTCGATCACATCCTGGCACACCTTCCGCGACGCGGAGAACGCACCCTCCTGGTGATTCCCACTGTCACCGCGCCGGCTCGTCGTGTGCTCGGCGCGCTGGCACAGGGAACTCCAGTCGTCGCTCGCCGATTGGTCGCGGTGACGGGCGACGGTATCCCGGTCAACGCGCTGTTTCGCGATGGCGAATTCGCCTGGCCGGTGCGGTCGATCCCGATTCCGCTTGTGCTCTTCACCCACACCGACCCCTTCGACTGGGACGAACCGGGAGACGCGAACCCGCCACGCGGATACGAACTCTTACCGCCCGGCCGCGCCGGCGATGTCAAGAACAGCACCGAGGACATTCAACTGTTCACGACGATGATTCGCGTACTCGCACGCGGAGCGTTTCCCGATGGGCAGAATCAACTGACCGATGGCCCGGATACGCTCGTCGCGCGCTTCCGCACCCTCTCGCCGCCATTCTTCGAGAGTTCAGGAAACAGACTGCGCGGGTCGGGTGAATTTGTTGTCGTGCTGCGACCAACTCCACGCGCGGAAAGCGGACCGACTTACCCGGATGCGGTCATCGAGGTGTTCTCGCGTCAACCTGTTGGTTGGCGGAAACTTCACTCGCGTCCCGTGGTGCAAACAATGCGGCCCACAGACGGAGGACCGGGCGAATGACTCCACTTACTCCCGCTCCCGATGCCCCGCCGCTACCCTTCTGGCGCTACGTTGGTCGCCTGGCGCCGCTCGCCGTGTTGTGGGGCGTGCTTGTCGGATTGCTCGGCTGGCTGCTCTACACGCGAGCCAACTGGAATGAGGAATCCGACCGAGCCGATGTTCGCGAATGGCTCGACAACACCCGCGTGTTCCGCAAGACGCTCTCGGAGCTGGTTCAAGAGTATGTCGAGTTGCTGCACGCGGAGAACCCCGGTCTTGACCACGCCGACCGCGTCAAGAACAAGCGTGCGGAGATTGAAGAACACCTACGCGCAATGGTGGAACCCACGCGCATGTATACGGGTCAACTCCCGCTGTTCCCCAATGTGTATTCGCTCGAAGTTGAGTTCGACGGTGTCGATGGGCTGGACGACCAGCCGGTCGAAACAATCGACTGGGTTTCGCCCAAGCCCCGACCCGGCGGACCCGCGAAAGCGCAACTTCGCACGCTTGAATACGACCCACCGCTGAACCGACCCGGCACCCGAGCCACCGTCCGCTGCGTCTACCAACTCCACTCATTTAACCGGATGCAGAAGCAACAGGACGAATACCGTTTCTGGCAAACAATCGCCGCGGTTGTGGTGGTGCCGACGACGCTCCTGGCCGTGTTCCTGGTGGCACGATTCCTTCGCCGCGAGCGCGCCCGCGAACTGGAGAAGTGGCGAGCCACCGCCGAAGCCGAACATCGTCAGCGCGAGCTACTCGCCGCTCAGGTCGAACGCGAACTGATCGAACGCAGCCTTCTGGAAGCTCGTGTCAAGCAACAGGAAGCCGAGCGGTCAAGCGAGGAACTTGGCCGCAAGCTGCTCGAACAGGAACTTGATGCGGCCAAGCTGAAAACCCGAGCCGCGGAGGCCGAACGAACCGCTCTGGAAATGAAATCGCAACTCTACGCGAGCATCGGCATCATGGCCGGAAGCTACGCGCACAACATCAAGAATTTGCTCGTCCGACCCAACGACCTCATCACGCGCTGCATGGAAGCCGATGGCGTCAGCCGCGAGCAACACGGAATGCTTGAAGAGGTGAAGGACACACTCGGCACGGTCACCGAACGGCTTCAGCAGATTTTGCGCACCGTCAGACGCGATCCGGCTAACAGCGAGGTGACGCGCGTGGACGCCAACGCGCTTGTTCGAGAAACTCAGCGCACCTGGAGCGAGATGGGACGCGACAAGTGGAAGCTGACCGTGACCTGTGACGTTCCGACTGGCTCCGCGTGGGTCACCGGCGACCTGTCCCACCTTCAGCAAGCCATCGAGAACCTCGTCTTCAACGCCCGCGACGCCACCTTCGAGATGCGCAACTACCTCCGCGACGAAGCGAAACGCGAACTCGACCCTGTTCTCCGCAAGCAGAAGCTGCTCGAAGCGGCCGCGTGGAAAGGCGAAGTGCATCTGAGTGCCAGCCGCAATGGCGATTCGGTCCTCCTTGAAGTGACCGACAACGGAATCGGCATGACCGAAGAAGTTCGTCGAAATTGCCTGAAGACGCACTTCACCACGAAGCGCGACAACGCGCTCTACGAAGGCTACAGCGCTGGGATGGGACTCGGCCTGTCGTTCGTGGCGATGGTTCTGGAACACCACGGAGCAACGCTCGAAATCGACTCCGCCCCCCTGCGCGGAACCACCTTCCGCGTGCGATTTCCAGTGGCGGAATGAAGAATGAATGGCCACAAAAACGCACAAAAAGAAGACAGAGAGCAGAAGAGATGACCTGAACTCAATCTTCTGTCTTGCTCTTCTGTTCTCCTTTGTGCGTTTTGTGCTTTTTGTGGCCATTCCTCTTCTGCCTTTACTCTTCCGCCTTGTCCGGCAGTTTCCAGTCGATGGGTTCTTCGCCGGCGGCTTTCAGAGCGTCGTTGATCTTCGAGAACGGCTTGCTGCCGAAGAAGCCATTTGCGGCCGAGAGCGGTGAGGGGTGCGCGGACTTCACGATGACGTGCCGCTTCTGATCGATGAGCGGAATCTTCTTCTGCGCGAACGAACCCCACAGCAGGAACACGATGGTTCGTGTCTGGGCGCTCACCGCGCGGATCGCGGCATCGGTGAACTGTTCCCAGCCCTTCCCCTGATGCGAGTTCGGAGCGCCTTCGCGCACGGTCAGGCAGGCGTTGAGCATCAGCACTCCGCTTCGCGCCCACGACGCGAGATAGCCATGCTTGACGGGCGCAATGCCGAGGTCGTCTTCGAGTTCCTGATAGATGTTGCGAAGCGAGCCGGGCAACCTCACTCCGGGCCGCACCGAGAAGCACAACCCGTGAGCTTGCCCCGCGCCGGGATAAGGATCTTGACCGAGCAACAGCACCTTCACCTTGTCGAGCGGAGTGAATCGAAAGGCGTTGAACACATCCGCGGCCGGCGGGAAGATGGTGTGCTTCTTCCGTTCGTCGGTGACGAACTTGGCGAGATCAGCCCAGTAGGGCTTGCGTGTTTCGGGGTTGAGCGCCTCAAGCCAGGACGGATCGAGGTCCGCGGGCAAACCGGGCACGCCGGGCGGTAAGGGAGGAAGTTCCTCTGGCTCAGCTTTCTTCGTTTCAGTTTTCTCAGTTGAAACCGACTTCGCGGCCGAAGCTGAAGCGGCTTTCTCGACTGGCGCGGCCGATGGGGGCTGTTCCTCATCGAACAACGACGGAGTCTCGGCGGCTTTCTTCTTCTTGGCCATGGTTTTGCCTCGCGGGGTGGAGATACTCTACCCGCTGGGCCATCGCGATGCACGCCAGGTTGTGTTGGAAAAGTAGTAGGCATTCGCTGGGTGCCGTTCTTCATTCACCGTTGGAAGAGAAGAACGGCACCCAGCGAATGCCTACTACTGAGGGGAAGTCGGGCGCGTCCCTTGTCCAGTCCTCCGAGAGCGGCTATAGTTCTCACAGCGTTGTGCCCGTAGCTCAACTGGATAGAGCGTCGGCCTCCGGAGCCGAAGGTTACAGGTTCAACTCCTGTCGGGCATACTGGAAAAACAAGGGGTTTCGAGCGGTCGAGCCCTTCCTCAACTTGCCTGTACGAGAACTCGGTACGAGAAACCCCGCAGGTGATTGGGTCACCTGCGGGGTGCACAAAGCCTTCCGTGGCGTCGCTGCTACCGGAGGGTTCTCACGTGCCACATTTCCCGAAGCCTTACTTCCTTAAGTCCCGCGGCATCTGGAAGGTTCAGATCCGGGGCAGACAACACAACCTCGGCACCGACGAGGCCGAGGCGTTCCGCCGCTACCACGCGCTCATGGCGGCACCCGCTGAGCCACCGCCACCGGAGCCCACGGCCCGGGCGGTCGTCTCCGTCCTCGACACGTTCCTCGGCTGGTGCAAGGACCACCGGGCTCCCGATACCTACGAGTGGTATCGCTGGCGGCTCGAACTGTTCGCCCGGCATGTCGGGGCAAGCTTGGCCGCCGACCGCCTCAAGCACTTCCACATCGACGAATGGCTGGCGAAGAACCCCGATTGGTCGTCCGGCACCAAGCACGGGATGGCCAGGGCCGTGCAGCGTGCCTTCCGTTGGGCAACCACGAAGGGGTACGTCGAGAAGAACCCTGTTGCCGACTACGAGAAGGCCCGACCCGGAAAGCGGACTACGGTCGTCTCGTCCGAGCAGTTCTCCCGCATCCTCGCGGCGGTCAAGCGGCAACCGTTCCGAGATCTCCTGACGGTGACCTGGGAGACCGGCTGCCGGCCACAGGAGTCGCTCGTAGTCGAGGCCCGACACGTCGATGTCGGCAACTGCCGCTGGGTCTTCCCGGCCGACGAGGCGAAGGGCGAACTCTGGCCCCGCGTCGTGTACCTCACCGATGCTGCCCTGGAGATCACCAAGCGGCTCGTGGCTCTCCATCCCGAAGGTCCGCTCTTCCGGAACACCGACGGCACCCCCTGGACCACCGACGCCGTGAACTGCGCGTTCATCCGGCTCCAGAAGAAGCTCGGCGTGAAGTACTGCCTGTACGTCCTGCGGCACTCCTGGGCGAACCACGCACTGGCCCGCGGAGTGGACGCACTCACGGTCGCTATCCTGCTGGGCCACCGGGATCCGGGCACTCTGGCTCGCACATACCAGCACCTCACGCAGAACCCGGCCTATCTGCTGTCCCAAGCAAAGAAGGCTACAGCTTGATGTGACTGAGTTTCACCCGGGCCGGGGGCGGTACCGATCCGCCTCCGGTCCCGGTGACCGTCGCCCGCTTCCGGTACTCGTTCAGTGCGTCCTCGGGGATGCGGATGCATCCCCGGCCGAGGCCGTGGCGCTCATGTCGAATCTTCCCGGCGGCGCAGAGACCGTAGACGAGGGACACGGAGATCCCGAGTTGCTGTGCTGCCTGCTTGACCGTGAACATGCTCCACCGACTGAGGTAGCGCGCTCCATCGCGGGGGTGTATTGTTAAGTGATTGGTCGGCGGCTCCGACCGATAGTGCAAGCCTCACACAGAGGACAGCCGGGCAGAGACGCCTGCGCGGGTGAGACTCCCGCAGCCGCCGACCTTTCGTCTCGCATCACGACTTCGCAGGACCATTGCCGACCATCGGCACGGTCTGAACAGGCGCTGTGGAGGGCTTGCCTGCCTGAGCGAACTTCATCTTCACCAGTTGCAAGAAGGCTCTGTGGGAGAGGAACCCCTCCCGCAGTGTGCCGTCCTTGAATGACACGATCAGTCCCTCGCCTTCCTTGCCCGAGAGCGAGCACTGGCCCACGCCAGTGCCGTGAATCGTAATCTCGATGGACACAGTCCAACCTCCCGCGCCTACGAGCGCGTCTTGAGTGCGTCGGAGAGCTTGTGAGCGAGTTCCCGCTCCGACCACGGTGGCTCGCAGGTCTGGTTCCATTCGAAAAACAGCGGCCATGCCTCCTCGAAGCTCAGTCCGAACTTCTGCACGAGGACACAGGCGACCCGGAACGTCCGGTCGTGCCCGCGCTGGCCGCTGCCGGCTCCTTCAATCGTCACGAGGTATCCCCTGGCCCGTCGGATGAGGAACTGGCGGTCGCCCTCGATCGCAGTCTCGGTGGACAGAGACCGGACGATCTGTTGTGCCCGCCGTCGGGATCGTTCTCGCGTCCAACCGATGCGGGCGACGGGCAGTTCCTCTTTTCGTTTCAGCCCTTCCCCAAGCCATTCGTACCGCCCCGTCTCCGTCACCGACTCCGGCAGCATCTCCAGTCCGCCATCGGTGCGGATGTCGATGGAAAGCCCCTTGATGTCCACCTGGTTGGCCAGTTCGATTCCACGCCGGCGGCGGTAGCCGAGGTGGATGCCACGCGGAGTTTTCAGCATGTGCGAGGTCTCCC
>JAKEEV010000155.1 GCA_022616395.1 Planctomycetia bacterium
AACCAGGCGCGACTTGTCGAACGGCCCTTCGGCCCTCACGTCGTGCGCCGACACGCCGAGGACCTTCAGCGTTCGCTCGGTCGGCTGGAAGAAGAAGGCTTCCGTCGCGTGCATGTGCTCACAAGCGAGGAGGAAGTGAGCGCGGTGACCTTCGAGCGCTACACGCTGCCGGTGAACAAGCGCGACGAGCGCGGGCCGCTGGACATCATCGGAGACGTTCACGGTTGCCTTCGTGAACTTCTCACTCTCTTGGGGAAGCTCGGTTACACGCTGACGCAGGAGAAGGACACCGACGAACGCGAGTTCTGGAAAGCAGTTCACCCGGAGAACCGCAAGCTGGTCTTCGTGGGCGATCTGTGCGACCGCGGACCGGACACGCCGGGCGTGTTGCGTCTTGTGATGGACGTGATGAAGCGCGATGCGGGCTATTGCGTGCTCGGGAACCACGATGACAAGCTGTTGCGCTGGTTCAAGAACCCCGAGAAGGTGAAACTCACCCACGGCCTGGCTCAGTCGGTCGATCAGTTCGCGCCGGAGCCGCAACAGTTTCGCGACCGCGTGCAGGAGTTCATTGCGAAGCTTCCAAGTCACCTCGTACTCGACGGCGGGCGGCTGGTGGTTGCTCACGCGGGGTTGACGGCCGAGATGCACGGCCGCGTATCGGGGAAAGTACGCGCGTTTGCTCTGTATGGCGACACGACCGGCGAGAGCGACGAGTTCGGTTTGCCGGTTCGCTTGAACTGGGCCGCAAACTATCGCGGACGAGCCACGGTTGTGTACGGCCACACGCCAACGCTGACCGCGGAGTGGGTAAACCGTTGCATCTGCATCGACACCGGATGTGTCTTCGGCGGCGCGCTAACGGCGCTTCGCTGGCCGGAACAGGAACTCGTGAGCGTGCCCGCCGAGAAGCAGTACGCGGAGTCGAAGCGACCGCTCGCGACGGAACCCACCCCCCAACCCCCTCCCGGCAGGGAGGGGGAGAAAGAGGCGGAAGGGACAGGTGACAGACGCGAAGGAATGACGCAACCGCTCCGCGAAGCGTCTTACTCCCCCTCCCTGCCGGGAGGGGGTTGGGGGGTGGTGGGTCGTTTTTCTGATCTCCTCGATCTCGCCGATGTTACTGGTCGGCGCACGATTGAAACGCGCTTTGCCGGTCGGGTGGTGATTCGTGAAGAGAACGCCTCCGCTGCTCTGGAAGTGATGTCGCGCTTCGCCGCCGATCCGCGCTGGCTCATTTACTTGCCGCCAACGATGTCTCCGGGTGAGGCATCGGCTCTGCCGGAGTTCCTTGAACACCCCGCGGAAGCGTTCGGTTACTTCCGTCAGGAAGGAATCGACCGCGTGGTGTGCGAAGAGAAGCACATGGGCTCGCGCGCAATCGTGATTGTGTGCAAGGACGAAGCTGCGGCAACGCGGCGCTTCAGCGTCAGCGGGGAGAGTGGAATTGTTTACACGCGCACCGGTCGGAGGTTCTTCGATGACGCGCAAAGGGAATCCGCCTTCCTTGCGCTCATTCGAGATGCACTCACGGCAAGCGACTGGTGGGCGAAGTTCAACACGGATTGGGTCGCGCTGGATGGCGAACTGATGCCGTGGTCCGCGAAGGCTCAGGAACTGCTTCGCAGACAGTACGCGGCCACCGGAAGCGCTGCGCGTGCCGCATTGGCGGAAGTGAATGCAGTCTTCCACACCGCGATTGAGCCATCGAAAGACCTCGCTCGACTGTGGAGCCGCTTTGAGAGGCAATCCGAAGCCGCGGAGCGCTTCGTCTCGGCTTATCGGAGATACTGCTGGCCGGTGAATTCGGTCGCGGATCTGAAGTTCGCTCCGTTCTTCTTGCTCGCCACCGAGGGGAAGCTCTACTTCGACCGCACGCACGATTGGCACATGCGGACGCTTGGGGAGTTGACTTACCCTCGCTCCGCGCAGCGGGGAGAGGGTGGCGGCGCTTCGCCGCCGGGTGAGGGGTCTTCATCGCTCCTGCCCACTCCGTTCCGCGTGGTCGATCTCACTGATTCCGCGCAAGTGGAATCGGCAACGCAATGGTGGCTCGAACTCACCGGTGCGGACGGTGAAGGAATGGTGGTGAAGCCTCTGGAAGTGCTGGCGAAGGGTCGGCGGTTCTTTGTGCAACCGGCGCTGAAAGTGCGTGGACGCGAGTATCTGCGAATCATCTACGGGCCTGACTATCTCGCAACAGAACACCTCTCGCGATTGAAGCATCGCGCGGTCGGGGCGAAGCGCGGACTGGCCGCTCGTGAGTTCGCGCTGGGTTTGGAAGGACTGGAACGCTTCGCTCGCGGAGGTGCTCTGCGTGAAGTTCACGAGTGTGTCTTCGCGGTGCTGGCGCTGGAAAGCGAACCCATCGATCCGCGACTGTAATTACGGCTATCGGTTGTGCGCCTCCATGCTCTCGGAGGCAAGTAACCGTTGTTGGAGTTGCTCCGCGAGGGCCGCAAGTACGGTAGCTCTCTCGGAGAGAGACTGAGCATTCGCGAAAACTCGCGTGATGTATCGCTTCCCCTCCTCACTCAACTGCTCCCACGAACTGGCCAGCTCTGGCAAAGCCTTGGGATCAGTTTTCCTGATCAACTCCGCTTCGTCAGTGGCTGCTAAGGAATCAAGCCAGCATGTCTGCTGAGTCTCGTCCTGAACTGCAGGCTTATCCCACTCGCTCCGGGTTGCAACCATGCGATGGACAACACTGCCGTTCAGTGAGGGGAGTCCGATTCCTTGTGCGATTTGTGCGACCTGCTCCGGGCCAATCTGGAGCATCGGAACAAGGAACGCTTCCCGGAAGTAGGCGCGAACGACTCGATCTATCGCTGGCTCGCCTGGATGCCGCTCCACGATACACCGGATGAGCGCTGAAGGAGTAGCTCCGCTCTTAAACAACGCGCGCAGCTCATTAACGAGAAGTGGATTCGTCCGCATACCCGCCTCCTTGTCAGCAATCATGCAACGATGGTTTCACTTCCTGAATTCAACAACTACTTCGAGACTTCTCGCTGGACGCGACAGGTTTGAACTGCCTGCGGTCCTTGCTCTTCCAAAAGAATCCAGCCTGTGCCTCTTTGGGGGTTACCACACCAACC
>JAKEEV010001153.1 GCA_022616395.1 Planctomycetia bacterium
ACGATGGGCAAGTTGATGTATTCGAGCCTCGACCGGAGATTCTTCCACCGCCTGGGAGCGAGTCTGCTCGACCGGACGATCTGCGCGACCGCGGGCGCGGTCGGTTGCGATGTGACTCTCGGCACACGCGCGATGATCGACCCGGAAGCCGCAGTGAACTGTCGGTACATTGTGAACTGGGGATCGAACACCGCCGTCACGAACATTCACTTCTGGAAGATCGAACACGAAGCGCGCAAACTCGGCGCGAAGATCATCACCATTGACCCCTACAGAAGTCCGACCGCGCAGAAGTCTGACAGGTGGATTCCGATCCGCCCAGGCACGGACGCTGCTCTTGCTCTGGGCGTGATGCACATCATCTTCCGCGAAGGCTGGCAGGACGACGACTACTTGAACAACCACTGCGTCGGGGTGAAGGAACTGCGCGAGCGCGTGATGAGCGAGTACCCGGTCTCGCGTGTGTCTGGCATCACGGGGCTTTCGGAAAGTGAGATCGAGCAATTCGCGCGCGAATATGCACGCTCGCGAGAACTCTTCGGCGGCCCGGCTCTGATTCGTGTGAACTACGGCCTTCAGCGTCACGGAGGAGGAGGAGCCGCGGTCCGCACGATTGTGTGTCTTCCCGCTCTGACCGGCGATTGGAGGCACGCGGGCGCGGGCGCGTTCCTCAGCACGAGCAAGGCGTATCCCTTTGACGACAACTATCTCATGCGCCCCGATCTCATTCCACCGGGCACGCGCACCATCAACATGGTGAAGCTCGCGGAGGCACTTCACGGTGAACTTCCCGGCCCTCCAGTTCGCGCTCTGTTCGTTTACAACTCGAACCCGGCCGCGGTGAATCCGGATCAGTCGCGCGTGCTCTCTGGAATTGCACGCGAAGACCTCTTCACGGTGGTTCACGATCAGTTCCAAACGGACACTGCTGACTTCGCGGATATTCTCCTCCCCGCGACCACACAACTCGAACATTTCGACATCCACAACAGCTACGGGCACCTCTACGTGCAGTCGAACAACCCCGCGATTGCTCCGTTAGGTGAAGCGAAACCCAATACAGAGGTGTTCCGGTTGCTGGCCCGCGCGATGAACTTCGAGCCGGAACTGTTCGAAGAGAGCGACGAGGAGATTGCCGTGCGGAGTTTATCGGAGCCGGAAGCGTCAGCGACGGGTCGATTCGCCGGTATCTCGCTCGATGCAACGAAGAGTGGCCCGGTGCGCTTGAACCTTCCCCGCGAATGGGCACCGTTCGCGGACGGGAAGTTCCCTACGGCATCGGGCAAGTGCGAGCTGTATTCCGAGCGCGAGGCACGAGCAGGCCGCGATCCACTTCCTCACTACGCCCCGCCGCACGAAGATCCGCAAACCAAGCCCGACCTGGCAGCGAAGTATCCGCTGCAATTGCTTTCGCCTCCCGCCTCATCGTTCCTCAACTCGTCGTTCGTGAACGTGGATGCTCTCCGCAAGGCCGCGGGCGAGCGCACGTTGGAGATTCATCCTGATGACGCATCCAAACGCGGAATCACAGACGGTCAGATGGTGAGCGTGTTCAATGCTCGAGGGCGCTTCAGTGCAAAGGCGGTAGTCGGTGAGAGCGTGAAGCCCGGCGTGGTCGTGACGCTTGGCCTCTGGTGGAGGAAGTGGACGCAAGACGGCGTGAACTGCAACACGACAACCAGCACCGCGACCACCGATCTCGGAGGAGGAGGAACGTTCTTCGATAACCTCGTGGAAGTGACCGCGGGGTAATGGGCCGCGTGCGTTGTTGCAATGCTCTATCGGTGAGTGAGAAAGAAGAGGAAAAACCCCTCACCCGCCGCTATTCGCGAAGCGAGGCGCTTCGCGGCGGCGACCTCTCCCCCGCACGGCGGGGGCGAGGTGTTGTGGTTGCGCTCTTTGCGTAGGTTTGCGACAGTGGCAGAGGACAACTCTCGCGCAACGGATCGCTACACGGGGACTCGACAACCCCACCTCTCTCCCGCCGTGCGGGGGAGAGGTCGCCGCAGACTGACGCCTTGCGTCAGTCGTAGCGGCGGGTGAGGGGGGCTTTCTGCATCTTTTCGACAAAAACGTGGTCCGCTCGCCCTCCGCGAGTGTCCGTGTCAAAATACACTCGACGCGAGTTGCCCGCGATCCAAAGGCCGACCATGCTCCAGATTACCGACACAATCGCGATCCCCGACG
>JAKEEV010001154.1 GCA_022616395.1 Planctomycetia bacterium
CCCGAAGGGATTGTAGACCAAAGCCCAGGGTCGAGATGCGAAGCATGCGCACCCTGGGTTACCAATGTAAACGAATGTAGTCGAAGCCGCCCTCAAGCGGTATCATCGGTCACATCCCACCGCACACTCCCCTTTTTGCAGAGGCTCGCATGTCCCGCCGCTCTACCTGGTTCATCGCGTTTGTCGGTTTCGTGTGCGGATTGCTCGTCGTGCTGTCGAGCGGTGTCGGCACAGTCGTCGCACAGCCGAAGGCACCACCGATTGTTGCTGCACCCCAAGCGCCGACGCTAACCACACCCGCCAATCTCGGAGCCAAACGCGGCGAAGAAGTCGAACTCACGCTGACGGGAAACAACCTCGCCGATCCGGTTTCGGTGACGATCAGTTGCCCCGCGAAGGTCACCATCCCGACCGACAACAAGAACGGCACCGAGCCGGGCAAGCTTCGCGTGAAGGTCGCGGTGGAGGCGAGTTGCCCAATCGGACTTTACACGATCCGCGTTGCGACCAAGTTCGGCGTATCAAACATGCGGCCGTTCATCGTGGACGAACTGCCGACTACGACTGAAGTTGCCAACAACAAGTCGAAGGACACTCCGCAGGCAATTACAACTCCGGGCGTGATAACCGGCCGCACCGACGTGGAAGCTTCCGACTTCTTCAAGGTGAAGGTGACCGCGGGGCAGAAACTCACATTTGAAGTGCTGGCCCGGCGCATCGGTTCTCCGCTCGATCCGATTGTTGTTCTTCACGACGCCAAGACGAAGCGCGAACTCGTCGATCTCTATGCGGACGATTCGCCGGGACTGCAAGGCGATTGCCGACTGACTCACACGTTCAAGGATGCCGGTGAGTTTCTTGTCGAAGTGCGAGATACAACATTTCGCGGAGGGCAGGACTTCGTTTACCGGCTTCGCATCGGCGAATTCCCCAGCGCAACGACCGCCTTTCCACTGGCGATGCAGCGCGGAAAGCCCGCGACCATCGGCTTCGCCGGTCCGGGAACGGCTGATCTGAAGCCGCAGAAGCTCGATTCAACCGGCCGCGGACTGACCGTGATCTATGTCAGCCCCAAGAGCGGGAAAATCGGCGGCTGGCCGGTTCCGGTGCGACTGAGCGATCACCCAGAAAGCGCGGAACAGGAACCGAACGACGACTCGATGAAGGCCAACACGCTTCCGGTGCCTGGCGGCGTGTCTGGACGGTTCGACAAGACACGCGATCTCGATTACTTCCGCATCACGGGCAAGAAGGGACAGAAGCTGACCGTCTCCACGATGACTTACGAAGTGAACTCGCCCGCGGAGGTTCTTGTTCGCGTGCTCGATGCCAAAGGCGCGGAGGTTGCAAAGAGTAACCCAGCGCTTCCAGTCAATCGCTTCGACTTCACCCCGGCTGCTGATGGCGATTACACCCTCGCGTGCGAACACCAGAACTTCCTTCACGGGCCAAACGAGGTGTATCACCTCTCCGTTGTGCCGACCGCGCCGGATGTCAGTGTCACAGTCGGATTTGATCGCGGAGAAGCAACTCCCGGTGGTGGAACGGCGATCGTGGCAACCGTGACTCGACTCAATGGCTTCACGGGACCGGTCGAGTTAAGCATTGCTGGCGAGGAAGGGTTCAGCGGCAAGACCACGCTTCCCGCCAACCAGACGGTTACCTTCGTGCCGCTGTTGGTGGCCGAAGACACCAAGCCCGGCGTGTATCCGTTCCGCGTGCAAGCGAAGATTACAGTCGCTGGGAAGGACGTGATTCGCTACGCGACGATGACGGACGCGGTGAAGGCGAGTCTCGGAGGAATGCCGAACCCGCCTCTGGAGTTGCTCAGCCAGTGTGTGTGCGCTGTGGTCGAGAAGCCGCAATTCACACTGACTCTGAAGGCGGAACCCGAAGCGTTCGAGAAAGGCAAGCCGGGCAAGATTCTGGTGGAAGCAACTCGCGGAAAGGGCGCGGATGGGGACATCGTGATTGCCCCGGTCTTCTTCCCGCCGACCGCTCCTCCGGTCGTGAAGCCCGTCCCGAAGGGCCAGACGAAAGCCGAGATCGCGGTGAACGTGCAACCGGCAACGCCCGCCGGCCCAACAACGTATGTCTTCCGCGCAACAACGAAAGTCGGCGGCAAGGATTATGCCTACACGCTGCCGCCAGTGGTAATTAAGGTGGGCGAC
>JAKEEV010001155.1 GCA_022616395.1 Planctomycetia bacterium
ATCACTCGGCTCTTACTCTCTTCGCGGCACCAAAACACAATTCGATGGTCGCGCGTCATGGATGACCGCAACACTCACTCAAGAGACCGAGTCGGTCGCGCCCACCCCGACCAACTTCGGGTTTGGGCTGTCTCCGGGTTCGGTGTCGATTGCGACTTCCTTGCCGTCCTTCGTCTTGATCTTCAGCGTCTCCCCTTTGGGTCAGCCGGCGACTATTCCTCGAAGAGGTGAGCTGGGCTATCAGGACAGGCGCGCGGCACAAGTCTGATATGCGGATTCGCGACTCATTTTGGACAGCGATCAGGCAATTCCACCGAATTTTGGCCAGCGCGTCGGTATTCGCGGATTAACCCATTACCCAACTCGAAAGTGAGTGATTCGATGTCCGATACCCGGCCCGGCGATCTCGAATTGGTGTCCAACTTCAAGGCGGGGAGCGAGTCCGCGGCTCAGGAGTTATTCGACCGCTACTGCGAGCAACTCATGAGGCTGGCGAAACGCCGAATCGGCCAGCGAATGGTCAGTCGGGTGGACCCCGAGGATGTACTTCAGTCCGCGTTTCGCACGTTCTTCAACCGTCTGCGCAACGACGAGTTCTCATTCCAGAAAGAAGACGACCTGTTCAAGCTCCTCGTCCGGCTGACGGTTCACAAGACGCTCCGACAAATCGCCTTCCACCGAGCCGGGAAGCGGAACCCGGAACTGGAAGCCGGTCAGGGGAGTGACGCTCAGGACATGCTTCAACAGATTTCCGCCGACGAGCCGCCGCCAGAGGCCGCGGTCGCGCTGGTCGATGAGTTCGAGCGGTTCCTGGGCCAGCTTCCGCCGCTGGATCGCCAGGTGCTCTCGCTGAAACTTCAGGGCTACTCGACGGTCGAGATCGCCGGGCAGATCGGTTCTTACGACCGGAAAGTTCGCCGAATCCTGGAACGTATTCAGACACTCGCTCAGGGTCAGACCGGCGACTTCCGGTGACTCTCCGCATCTCCGTGACCACTTGTCCGAGCATCTCCTCATCTCCGCATAACGGGGTAGCCGAACGCCGGAGCCGGTCCCGACCGACTCGTTCTCGCTGAACTTCACCAAGATGTCGTTCGACTGCCGGCCGCGGAAGCCAAACGGCAGCCTCGACGCCCGCGGCCCGGCGACAGGTACATGAAGGCGAACCCTCGTGGGCTTCTACCGATGGCACGAGCCTCCGGTTTTGCCTCACCTTCCGTTTTGGGAAGCCAGAGATGACCGCCACCGACTTGTTCTGTGCCAGCCGACTCCGAGACGCCATCGACACACAGTTGAGCAAGGTCAGGGCCGCTCCGACCGACCATCCAGCCCGACTGTTCCTCTTCGAGTTGTTCGTGTTCGCTGGCGACCTCGCCGGCGCTCGCCGACAACTCGACTTGCTCCGCGATGACGACCCTCAACACTCGGCCGCAATCGAGCAGTTCCGCAACGCCCTCGACGCCGAAACTCGCCGCCGGGCTGTGTTCGCTGGAGTGGAGCATCCCAAATACCTCGGTGTTGTCCCCGATCATGTGCGATTGCGCCTGGAGGCACTTCCGTATCTTGCACGCGACGAACACACTGAAGCTCGCAAGCGGCTCGATGAGGCAAACGCGATTCCCCCCGCGACCGGCACACTCAACGGCAACCCGTTCGCTGGTCTCTCCGACGCGGACGAGCGGTTCGGCACTGTTCTGGAAGTGTTCGGTCCTGGCGGAGTCTATAGCTGGGTGACTCTCGAACAGGTGGAGAGTATCACGCTCAACTCACCGCAAGCTCCGCGAGACATTCTCTGGCGGCCCGCTCATCTGTCTGTTGTTGATGGTCCCGAGGCAGACGTGCTTCTGCCGGGGTTGTATCCCGGCACTCACGAACACTCTGACGATGAGGTGAGGTTGGGTCGAGCAACCGAGTGGGTTGGTGCCGATGGGGAAGTTCCTCGCGGAGCGGGGGGGCGCGCGTTCCTGACCGGCAACGCGGTGATCAAGTTCGTTGACCTGACCACCCTGAAACGACCCGCGAACTGATCGTCTCTGGAACGCGCGCCAACCGACGAGATTGTCTTCACCTCAACCTCTCGTTGCCTGGTCAGGCTCTCGGTTCCGGGGCGGCTTCCAACTGTTCTCCTGGCGAGTGGCGCACTCCGTCGGAAGCAATCGCCATTGGCATGCGAGTCGCACATCTATCTCCGTGCCGCCCAAATTCCGCCGGTTGAACTGTATTCCGGCGAAAAGGAGGCAGTCATGCGAAGAGAAAACATCTCAATCGTCGCTCGGTCGCTCGCCCTGGGAATACCCCTTCTGGCTGTGGGAGCGCTGGGACTTGGCTGTTCCAACGCGGACAGCAAGACCGTGGCGGTCACCACTCTGCCGCCGGAAGTTCGCAATGCTCTTGAGCGGGCCGGCGAGGTCTACCCCGAACCGCTGAAAGGTGCGAAGTGGTCGGAAGCATCCGTGTTGACCGATTCGGAACACGCGATCTATCAGGTGCGTGGAACGAATGCCCGCGGACACAAAATCGAGGCCGAAGTCACTCGTGCCGGTCGAATCATAGAGGTTGAGGAGCGCGGGATTCCGCTGGAAGAAGTGCCGTTGGTCGTTCGCGACACATTGAACTCGCGCCTTCCGCAATTCACGCTCAAGCAGGTCGAAGCGATCTACCAGGCCGGGAACGCGAAACCCGTCTGCTACGGCTTCGAGGGGACCGATGCCACCGGCAAGGAGGTCGAACTCTACATCAGCGCTGACGGCAAGACGCTTCTGAACTGAAGTGCTTTATGTGGGTGCAGTAAGCGAAGCTGGTTGTTGAAGCAACCCAGCCGGCTCACGCCGGCGGGTGGAAAACCCCCCGACGCAACCCCCCCGGGAGCC
>JAKEEV010001156.1 GCA_022616395.1 Planctomycetia bacterium
CCGGCCGCGGGCGACTGCGCGAAGTATACGATTGGCCTCGATCTCACCGGCAAGCTCATTGTTTTGCAAGACGGCGCGAAAGAGGAAATCCGGCTGGAAGCGAAGGCTCGGCACAACTTCGCGGAGCGCACACTCGCGACCGATGGCGGGTTGCCGGTTCGTTCCGCACGACATTACGACGAAGCAGTCGCCTCGGCCGTTGTGGGTGGCGATAAGTCTGATCGCACGCTCGCGGCAGATCGTAAACTTGTCGTTGCGCTGTGGAAGTCGGACGGTCCGCTATGTTTCAGTCCCGCCGGATCGCTTACACGCGATGAACTCGATCTGGTAACCGAACACTTCAACCCGCAGTGCCTCGCGGGGTTACTGCCCGGCAAGATGGTCAACATCGGCGATTCGTGGACCGTCCCGCCGGCCGCGGCGCAAGTCGCGTGCCTGTTCGATGGCCTCGTGAAGCACAATCTCACCGGCAAACTGACCGCGAACGCCACCGGACAAGCGACCTTCACCATCGAGGGCACCGCGGAGGGAATCGAACACGGTGCGAGCGTGAAACTGACCATCTCTGCAACGGGCACCTTCGACACGAACGCCAAACGCATTGTCGCGCTGACCTGGAAGCAGAAGGACGAGCGTGAACAGGGGCCGGTTAGCCCCGCCTCACAGGTGGAAGCAACGGTTACTCTGAAGCGAGAGTTTCTCGCACAGGTGCCGAAGGAACTGGCCGATACGGCGCTTGTCGCGGTGCCGAAAGGGGATGTCCCGACAACCATGACGCTGCTTCGACATGCCGAGCCAAAAGCCCGATACACACTCGTTTATCCCCGCGACTGGCATATCACCGGCCAGACCGATGACCACCTCATCCTGCGGTTATTGGACAAAGGCGAATTCATCGCGCAGGCTACGATAGTGGCGTGGAAGAAAGCCGAACCGGGCAAGCACACGCCCGCTGACGAGTTCAAGAAAGCGGTGTCGAACGTGGCGGGCTGGACACCCACCCGCGTGCTTGAAGATGCCGAGGTGCCGATGGCCGGCGGCCGATGGCTCTACCGCATCGTGGCGGAAGGGAAGATCGACGATCTGCCGGTGGTGCAGAGCTTCCACTTGCTCGCCGATCCGCAGGGCAATCAGGCCGCGGTCACCTTCGCGATGAAGCCGGACAAGGTGAAGGCTGTCGGCACTCGCGACCGCGAACTGGTTCACGCGCTGGCGTTCCCGAAGAAGTGAGCGTCGAGGCGTGAGCCCGACGGTGTTTGTCCCAAACCGTCGGACGTCCGACGAACAGAAACCGACCAGAAACCGTCGGCCTGACGGCTCGACGCTCACGAACCCATACCCACTCTGCACGAAGTTTGTTAAGGTAGATAAAACGTGGTTGCAGAACCGAACTGGGGCGTAACGGGGGAACCATGCGGATCGGTGTTGTCAGCGACACCCACGACCGTCAGGAGGCGGTTGCGGAATCGGTCCGCCTCCTGCTGGAACAGCAGGTTGAGCTGATCCTGCACTGTGGCGACATCGAATCGCCGGAGACCGTGCGGCTGTTCAAGCCCATTCCCACGCATTTTGTCTTCGGCAACTGGGACAAGGACAAGGTGAAGCTCGCGGCCGCAATCAAGGACATTGGCGGCACGTACTACGATTCGTTTGGCGCTTTAGTGCTGGCCGGCAAGCGGGTCGCGTGGGTTCATAGCCACGAACGTCACCAGTTGCGGCAGTTGGAGAACGCCGACTTCTTCGACTACGTTTTCTACGGCCACACGCACGTTCGCGAGCAGCACCGAACCGGGCGCACGCTGGTGGCCAATCCCGGAGCATTGTTCCGGGCGAATCCCAAAACCTGCATCGTGCTCGATGTGGAAACCGGCGAGATCAAGCCCATCATCGTGCCCGTCAAGCCTCAAACCACCCATCCCGCGACCGCCGCGCTCGACGACAGCATTGGCTCGCTTATCATGCCGCCCGGTTCCATCCCCGCGACACCCAGCCCGGTCCCTGACACATCTCCTCCGGCTCCGCCTGGTTGACCCAGCGCGGAACTCGGAGCGCGGAACGCGGAACGAAAGCCCAAAAAACCAGCCCGGAGGCGATTCTGCTCTGGTTCTTGTCTTCATTCCGCGTTCCGCGCTCGGAGTTCCGCGCTTCTCGATGCGGGTGGGGTTGACACCAAATCCCGCTTCGCTTAAAGATGCCGCCCGACTGGACCGACAGGGGTAGTTCGCTAAAGCCAGAGGCGGCAGCGGCCCCGAATCAAACGGTTAAGAATAACCGCGTCGGACCTTGCGAGTCGCCTTTCACGGAGGATGGACTACATGATTCGTCGGAACCTCTTCGCCCGTCTGTTTGCTGCCGCGGCGATTTTCGCGGCCACTGCCAACTCGGCCGACGCGGGGCTGCTGCCGGTGTCGGTCACCGTGCAACCCGAAGCGGGTAACTTCCGCTGGACCTATTCCGTCGTGCTGCCCAGCGACATGCAGTTGCAAGCCGGCAACTTCTTCACCATCTACGACTTCGGCGGCTATGTGGCGGGGTCGGCGACGGTGACGTCGGCATTGCCCGCGGGCTACGAGGAATTCTGGACGATGTCGACCAGTACCCTCGGCCCGACCCCGGATCGCCTGAACCCACAGGACGACCCGAACCTCGCCAACCTGACCTTCACGTTCAACGGCCCGACCATCCCGAATGGTCAGTTGGGGTTGGGTAACTTCGCTGCCAGTTCGATCTACGGTGAGGCCGCGGAGAGCTTCTTCACCGCGACCAACCCGCAGGCGCTCAGCGGCGAGATCGACAGCAACATCACCTCCACGGTGGTGCCGGTCGGTCAGGAACTGCCTCCGCCAGCCGGTACGCCGGAACCGACTACGTTGGCTCTGGCTGGTCTTGGTCTGCCTCTGATCGGGCTGGCCCGCTACCTGCGCCGCAAGAAGGGCGAGCCGGTTGTGGCCTGAGTTAGTGAGTGAATTGGTTGTCGAATAAGAGAAGCCCCCGGACTTGTGTCCGGGGGTTTTGTGTTTGTGTTCAGAGGAGAGCGTCTGCGCGAAAATGTCACAGGATTGGAATGAGTTGGAAAGACCCCCTCACCCGCCGTTACGACTGAGGCGAAGCGCGTCAGTCTACGGCGACCTCTCCCCGCAAAAGCGGGGGAGAGGTGGGCGCTTGCAGTTCCGGTGAGCTTTTCGGACAAGCAGAGCAAACACCTCGCCCCCGCCGTGCGGGGGAGAGGTCGCCGCCGCGAAGCGACAGCTGCGCGAAAAGCGGCGGGTGAGGGGTCTTTCCAACTCATTCCAATCCTCTGACTCTTTCGCAGACCCTCCACTCCTCTGCTTCCTTTGTCACGGGCGCTTGCTCGCGCGTCATGCGCCCGGATACGATGTAGGGGTTCTGTATTCCGCGAGGGGGCGCACATGAGGTGGATTCCCGCCGGGCTTGTCATCGCGCTGGTCGCGTTCCCGTTTCCGATGTTAGTTGCTCACTCGCCAATTGAGCCGCCGAAAAAGCCCCTCCCAACAATCGATGAACTGGTCGCCGATCTTGGACATCCGGTCTACGCGGTCCGCGAGAAGACGCAGCGCGATCTGTGGGCACGCGGGTCCGCGGCCATCCCCGCGCTCCAGAAGGCCGCAAAGGGTGATGACCCAGAGGTGGTTCGCCGCGCCAGAGAGTTGCTCGATAAATTCGCCTGGGGAATCTTCCCCGACACGCCGCCGGCCGTGCTCAAGCTCATTCGCCAGTTCCAGGTCGGCGACGAGCGACCGGAAAAAGCCGACGAACTGAGGCAGCAAGCGGTCATCGAGCTTCTCAAGCTGGGCAAGCCCGGCCTCTCCGCGGTCCGCGCCATTCTGGCGAAAGACTTGAACCCGGAGTCGCGCGCCAAACTCACCGCACACGTCACAAAGCTAGTTCGCCGCGAAGTGCCGTTAAAACTCGTGGACGGCAAGCTCGCGGAGGCCACCGAACTGATTGAACTTCACGCGCTGGGGACCACGGACGATGGAGCGGCCGATTTCGCCGCGTTCCATACGCTCAACGGCACATTGCCGGCTGCGATTGCTCGCGCGGAAGACGCATTGAAGACCAGTCGCCGACCGGAGAATGCAAAACTCGTGCTTGTGTACTTGTACCGTGCGGCGGGCCAGTGGGCCAAAGCGCGCGCTGTGGCCGACGATCTTCCCAATCCGCCGGAGGAGATTACTTACGAGGAACTATTGCTCGAAGACGAGGGGAACTGGGGCGAACTCGCCGATCTGTCGCCGGGACGCGCGCTGAACCACCCCGACGCGGTGCGGCTCATTCATCTGAGGCTTGCCGGCCAACGCGACAAGTTCCTGGAAGAAGCAAAGAAAGTTCGCGCCAGCGCCGAGGGACTCACCACCAACACCGACGTGAGGGACTCGGCTATCGCGCTACTGGCTGCTCAGCGCGCTGATGATGCGACCAATCTGCTTCTCGACAAGAAGATGAACCTCGGCTTGTTGTCGGAAATCCTCATCACCCGGATGCGCTACAAGGAAGCACTCGACCTGATCGGTGCTGAGAAGAATGACAAGAGAACCATCCCGCCAGGCGAGCGACTGGAGTTCAACCTTCGGCGGGCGCGTGTGCTCCTGATGACCGGTCACAAGGACGACGCGGTTCAACAGTTCGAGGAAGTGGCCCGTGGACTTCGTACCCCGGACCGCGGAGGCGGTTTCGACCTCTCAGCGCGTTCGCTGGTTCGGACCGAGTTGCGGGTTGGGCTACGCGATTTGGCTTGCGAACACGGAGCGCTGTTCATTCCGCCCAACGCGGAGGGCCGCGACGGTGGCCCCCGCGGGGAATCGGTCTTCGAGTTGATCTTCCCCAATGATGCGGTCGTTGCTGATGCGCTGTTCGCTGTGCTTCGCGCAGCCAAAGTACCGGGCAACTCGCCAGGCGCGACCATGCTTCGCGTGCGAGACATCCTCGCCGGCACCGCGGGCAAGGCAGCAGTGGATCAGGCGGTGAAACTCTTGCGCGCATCGGCCGCATCGCTACCCAATGCCGGCCCACCGACTCCTAGCGGTTCGCCCCGGCTCATGAAGGCTCGTCGCTATCTGGCTCTGGCGACCATCTGCCGCATCGCGAAGCGCCAGGACGAAGCCAATGACGCCTTCGAGATTGCAGAGGAACTCGCGGCAAGCACCGAAGATACGGGGAATGCAA
>JAKEEV010001157.1 GCA_022616395.1 Planctomycetia bacterium
GGTTCTTCTCATCGGCAAGAAACTCGCTCTCATCGGTGATGGAGGAGACGATTCTGTTCACATTCCGCCCGACGAACTGTTGAAACACATCCAGGAAACAAAGGAGCGGTTACGTTCCGCCGGGATCGATCAGGAACCCGCACTCTGGGCTCACTGCGACATAGATCTGGGCGATTAAGAACCCAAGTAGGACGGGCTTTCTAGCCGGTCTGAAGTTTGAAGAGACAGCCTGGAAAGGCCGTCCTACTTGAGTTCTCGACGACTGATGACATCGCGGCTGCCGAGAGACGTCGAGTCGGTGGAAACTCGCGGCTCACTCGATGGAACCGCCCGAATGCACGTCATACTCGCAACGGTGGGCACCGACGGAGACATCTTCCCGCACATCGGGCTTGGCGCAATCCTCCGCGCTCGCGGGCATCGCGTCACGCTTGCCATTCCGGAGCCATATCACGCCCGCGCCGCCAAACTCGGCCTTGAGTTCCACCCGCTGGTCACGGCTGATGAGTTTGGTCGAATGATCGCCAACCCCGACCTCTGGCACCCGCTCCGTAGCGGACGAATGATGGCACGGTGGGGAGCGCCGATGATTCCTCGTCAGTACGAAGCGCTCGCGACTCTCGCGCGCGAACCAGAGAGCGTGATCGTTGCCAATCCCGGCGTACTCGCGGCACGCCTGGTTCAAGAGAAACTCCAATGCCCCACGGTTTCGCTCGTTCTTCAACCAGGCATTGTGCCAAGCAACACCGCGCCTCCGGAAATGCCTGGCGGACTGACAATCCCCTCGTGGTTTCCTCAACCACTGCGTGATCTCTACTGGCTGGCGGTCGATGCCGCTGGGTATGTGCTCGTCGCTCGATCTCTCAACCGAGTGCGGAAGCTCCTCGGACTGCGTCCGGTTCGCAGGGTGTTTCGCTGGTGGCTGTCTCCGGAGTTGGTGATCGGACTATTCCCGGAATGGTTCGCGAAGCCACAAGCAGACTGGCCACCGATGCGTCTCGCGGGGTTCGGTCGGTTCGATGGTGACACAGGCGCGCTCTCAGCCGATGTCCGCGAGTTTTGCGAGTCCAATTCTCCACCAATCGCATTCACCCTCGGCACCGGAATGACTCACGCCGCAGGCTTTTTCCGCATGGCGGTGACCGCGTGCGCGTCTTTGGGAATGCGCGGATTACTTTTAACCAAACACGCGGACCAAATCCCCGCTCGACTGCCTCCGACAGTGCGCCACTGCGCGTTCGCTCCCTTCCGGCAGTTACTTCCGCACTGCGCTGCGGTTGTTCATCACGGTGGAGTCGGGACGACAGCAGCAGCGCTTGAGGCCGGTTGCCCGCAACTGATTCTTCCGCTGGCCTGGGACCAGCCGGACAACGCGGCTCGCGTCACGCGCCTGGGAGTGGGGACTTCGCTGGGTTCGCGTCAGAGCACGACTGGGCACATCATCCGCGCGCTGAAGAGGATCATGACTCCCGAAGTGCGCGCGAAGTGCCAGTCAGTCGCGATGAGAGCCAGCGCGGTGAACGGGCTGGAAGTCGCTGCTTCGTGGATCGAGCAATTCGCAACTCGTTCACCGAATGACCAGCACCGAGGCGAACACTTCACCCCGTTGGCGTCGGAGTTCGGCCCGTCCAGCGAGCGACCCAGCGCGATAGCACACCGCCATTCGCCAGGCTAATGAGCACCGCGACCGGCAACAGCACCAGACCTAGGAGCAGGTAATCAAGGCCAACGACTTCTTCGCGCAAAGTGCGATACCCGCGCCACGCAACCGTTCCCACCCATCCGATTGCGACTGTCGCGCCGAACACCAGTCGCCAGCCATCATGCCGCCAGAGTGCCACCCACACTTGAACAAGCACAGCCGCAATCAGAAACGCAGGCTGAGGAGCAGAGAGTTCGTCGAGAGTGAGCGCATCCGGCCCCACGAACGCAAGAGCCGCGAGTACAAGCGCCACGCCTTCCGCAGCAAACTGCACGGCGCGCGTCCAGGCATACAGATAGAACGCACCGGCCATAACCAGAGCAACGAACATGGGCATCGCTCCAAGCCGCGTGGCAAAGTGCCTCAGGAACTCCGCGTAGATCGGTTCTCCTCGATGACCAACCGTCGACAGCGCGACAAGTACCAGCGGCATTGCGACTGCGATCCATTGCGTGACTCGCGTTTTTTCGACAAGTCCCAGTTCCAGGAGTAGAACCGCGACAGCGAAACCGAACGGAACCAGGAAGTACGGCCCGAAGATGAGTTGTTCGTTGATTCCGGGCAGGAGGTGGAACGACCAGCACAACAGGAACGCGCGCCCGCACACGGCCACCGCAAGGAACACGAACACCGACCACGGGTAAAACGGCCACGGCCACGGGCTGCCGTTGTCACGCGAGTAATCCCGTCCGCGGTGAATCGCGGGGAGAAGCGTGAGGAAGATTAGCCCCGCGACCGGCGCGAATCCCCACAAGCCCCACATGAGTAGTTCACTGTGAGGATCGCGTGTCAGTGGAGCAAGTAGAAGCGGATAGAGGAAGAACAACGCCAGCGTGAGGTGATACGGCATTCGGAACAACAGCGGGAGCCGAAGCCGAATGCCGCGCAGAAGCCCCTCTGTAAGCGCAACCGCGAAGACAAACCCACCAACGCAGTACCACTGTCCGCGCTCTGGATCGAGGACAAGTAGCTCGTCGAAGGTCACCGATGTAGCGAGGAACATCAACACGACGAGCAACAGCACCGTGCGAACATCGTTCCACACACGCGCAAAGCGAACCAGCAGAAGACCCGCGGAGGCAAGCAAGAGCGTGTAGCCCGTCAGCCCGCTCATCAGCGCCCAGGAGTCAATGTCGCGAGCTTGAGACCCGAACGAGACACGCAGGCCGAACAGGAAGAGAGCAGCGCTGATGATGTAGAACGGGTTACTCGTACACACCCACCGCAAGAGTGAGTGCGCGGCCCTCCCCGACGGAGGAACAGGAACGGACGGAACAGCAGATTCAGGCGATGACATGACGCGACCCTCGGAATCGCGGGCCGAAAAGACGAGTTTGGGGGAAAAAGAATTGAAAACAACTCCCCGCTCGTGCCCGCTATCCGAGATAACGCCTCCCGCATCGCACCAGTTCGGTCCCTTTGGGATGCAAAACTGGTGCGGCGAACTTCACTTCACTTCCAGCCCGTTCGGAATCATCGGCATTGATCGCAGCCGCACGCCGGTTGCCGCGAAGATCGCGTTGCCGACCGCGGGAGCGATGCCGATGATTGGCGTTTCTCCTGCTCCCGCGGAATCGAGATCCTTGCGGTCGAGCAATACCGTTTCGAGTATCGGCGTGTCGCGGAAGCGCGGAAGCGGATAGTTGGCGAAGTCGGGGTTAAGAATCTTCCCATCCGCGAAGTCGATTTGCTCGAAGAGAGCGCCTCCCAGTCCCATCATCACGCACCCTTCCACCTGATTCTTCAAGTGATCGGGATTGAGAATCGCCCCGCACTCAAACGCGGTCACCGCGCGAATCACGCGCACGTCCTTCTTCGCCTTGTCGAACGCGATCTCGGCACAGGTGGCAACGAAACTCCCCTTCTCCGTTCCACACGCCAGTCCAAACCCGCGCCCCGCGTCAGGCTTCTTCCCCCAGCCGAACTGCTTCGCGGCAGCTTCGAGGACGGCTTTCAGGCGCGCGTCCTTGAGATTCTTGAAGCGGAACTCCAGCGGGTCCATCCCGATCGCGTGGGCCAACTCGTCCATGACCGATTCACGCGCGAAGTTGTTCCCGGTGGAAGCCAGCGCGCGATATGCGCCCTGCCGAAGCGGAGTCTGCGATGAATAGGTGTTGGTCTTCACATTCGCGACCGCATACGGCATTCGGAGGCCCGATCCGCCCGCGTTGTAGTTGGCGAACTCCCAGGCGGTGAGCGTGCCGTCTTTCTTCGCGCCCGCGTTCACTTCGATCACGGCCGCGGGGCGGAAGTAAGCCCAGGTGAACTCCTCCTCGCGCGTGAACGCCACCCGCACGGGCTTTCCGGTGGCTTTCGCCAGCCGCGCGGCTTCGATAGCGGCGTCGACGTTGTGCTTGCCGCCATAACCAGAACCCATGTCGGGAACGATCACGCGCACCTTATCCTGCGTCACTCCGAGCGCGTTCGCCACGTCGCCACGAACGCCGAAGGGCCGTTGAGTGCCGGTCCACACGGTTACCTTGTCGCCTTCCCACTCCGCGACCGCGACGCGCGGTTCCAGAGGAACGTGAGCGATGTAAGCGAGCGTGTACGTTTCCTTCACGGTCTTGTCGGCGGCCTTGATTCCCATTTCGATTGAACCTTGCGCGACTCCTCCACCGCCGAAGCCGCCCTTCCCCGCGCGGCCGGTCTCCTTGAGATGCTTGAAGAGTTCCTTCGCGCCCACCTGTTTCGGTGGGTTTGCCCACTCCGCTTTGACGAGTGCCAGCCCCTTCATCGCTTCATACTCGGTCGGGCCAACCACACCGACGAAGTCGCCAGTGCGAACAACAGTCAGTCCCGGCTTTGCTTCCGCAGCCTTCACATCCACGGAAGTGAGTTTCGCTCCGAACGCGGGCGCGCGCAGCACCTTGCCAAAGAGCATTCCCTTTCGCCGAACGTCCGAACCATACTGGTGTGTACCAGTGACAAACGCTCGGCCGTCCACCTTCGGCACCGAAGTGCCCACAACCGTCCATTTGTTTGCCGGTGTGGTCGCGACAGTCGCGGGGATTACCTTCATCACTTTCTGGCCCTTTGTCAGTTGGCCGAAGGTGAACGAGGGCTTGCCATCGGGTCCAGCAACTTTCCCGTCGGCCACCGTGAGCTTGTCGCGTTCGGTCTTTCCCTTCCCCGCGGCGAGATCAAGCAACACCTCGCGCGCTGCCGCTGCCGCGCGCCGAAGTTGAGGCATCATCGCTGGCGTTGTTCGACTGCCGAACGTGCCCGCATCAAACGGAACCATCGCGGTGTCAGCCATCACCATGCGGATCGACTTCACCGGCGAATGAAGTTCCTCGGCCACAACCTGAGCAAGCGAGGTGCGGATGTTCTGGCCGATTTCCACCTTCCCGGAATAAACGGTGATCGCGTTGTCTTCGCCAATGTGAATCCAGGCTCCAATTTCGCGTGGAACTGGCCCGCCCTTCGGCTGCGCTACGACTTCTGTCTCCAGGAATAGCGCGACGATGACGCCCGCGCCTGCAATTCGGAAGAAATCTCGCCGCGTTGCTTCGGCGTTGAAGAGTGCATCGAGCAACTCGTAGCGCTCGGGGTCGATGGCGAGTTCGTCGAGAGTTGGCGCGTTCATTTCGCACCCCCTTTCATCGTCTTCGCGGCCTGCTCAATCGCGGAGATGATGCGAGTGTAAGTTCCGCACCGGCAGATGTTGCCGTTCATGCCCTAGATGATCTCGTCGCGGGTTGGTTCGGGATTCTTCGTGAGCAGCGCGAGGGCCGACATAATCATGCCGGGAATGCAGTAACCGCACTGCATCGCGCCGACCGCGATGTACGCTTCTTGAATCGCGTGTAACTTCTCGCCGACCGCAAGCCCTTCGATTGTGCTCACCTTCTTGCCCGCCGCGGATTCAACACGCGTGGTACAGGATCGCACCGCGCGGCCATCGAGCAGAACCGTGCAGGCTCCGCAATGTGCTTCTCCGCAGCCGTACTTTGCTCCGGTGAGACCGAGATCGTCACGAAGGACACTCAGCAGCATGCGCGCTGGGTCGGCATCAACCGGCCGCGCGGCACCGTTGACATGAAGCTCTTTGACTGGTGGCATGAGTAACACCCCCGCAAGTGACGCATGAAATCGCGAAGGGACGAGGGACGACTTACGAAGTGTACCCAAATCATGCTTGAGAAGAGATGAGAAACCGGTCGGCGACTCGATTCGCTGCGGATAACGGAAAGCCTCCCGAAGTTCGAGAGGAGCAGTGGATTCATGGGAACTGACTGTAGCTGACGCCAGAGTCGCGGAGTATGATCGCTTCACCTCAACCTGTCGCATCCTGGGGCACTGACATGAGACACCTCTCCCTCTCCGCTCTCGCGGCTCTCGCGCTCGCGACTGGCCCGGTTGTGGCCGCAGAGAAACCGAACATCATCCTGATCTTCGCCGATGATCACGCGTATCAGGCGATCAGCGCGTATGGAGATACGCGGAAGCTCATCGAGACGCCAAACATTGATCGACTCGCCAAAGAAGGCGTGCGCTTCGACCGGGCGCTGGTGCCGAACTCCATCTGCGGACCAAGTCGCGCGACCATCCTTACCGGGAAGTACAGCCATCGAAACGGCTTCTTCAACAACACCAATAGCCGCTTCGATGGCACGCAAGTTACCTTCCCGAAGTTGCTTCAAGCCGCTGGGTATCAGACCGCGATCATCGGCAAATGGCACCTGGTGAGTAACCCGACCGGCTTCGATCACTGGCACATTCTTCCCGGTCAGGGGCGCTACTACAACCCGCCGATGATTAAAGACGGCAAGCAAGTTCAGCATCAGGGATACACCACCGACATTATTGCCGACCTCAGCGTCGAGTGGCTGAAGAACCGCGACAAGAACAAGCCATTCCTCTTGATGACTCAACACAAGGCTCCTCACCGCGAATGGTCGCCGGCTCTCCGGCACCTCGGGCATGACAAGGACCGCAAGTACCCGGAACCCGAAACGCTCTTCGACGACTATGCCAATCGCGGTATCGGCGTGAAGAATCAGGACATGACCCTGGAGAAGACCTTCACGCCTCTCGATGCGAAGTTCACAGTTCCCGCCGGTCTGACGCCCGAGCAGCTCAAGGAGTGGAACGCCTACTACGAACCGCGCAACAAGGCGTTCCGCGAAGCCAAACTCGAAGGCAAGGAACTCGTCCGCTGGCGCTATAACCGTTACATGCATGACTACCTCGGCTGCGTGAAGGCTGTAGATGAAGCGGTGGGCAAGTTGCTGAAGTTCCTCGACGACGAGGGACTGGCGAAGAACACGCTGGTGGTGTACTGCGCCGATCAGGGCTTCTACCTCGGCGAACACGGCTGGTTCGATAAGCGATGGATCTTTGAAGAGTCTGTTCGCACGCCGATGCTCGCGCGCTGGCCGGGCGTTGCGAAGACAGGCATCGTGAACAAGAACCTGACGAGCACGCTCGACCTGGCTCAGACATTCCTCGACGCGGCCGGTGTACCCGCCGACAAGGAGATGCAAGGCGCGAGCCTCGTACCGCTCCTCAAGGGTGAGACGCCGAAGGACTGGCGGAAGAGCTTCTACTACGAATACTTCGAGTACCCCACACCGCACCGCGTCATTCCTCACTACGGAGTCATCACCGAGCGTTTCAAGCTGGCGCGCTTCTACGTTCCGAAGGCAGACGGGAAGCCGGACCCGGACTACTGGGAACTCTACGACCGCGAGAAAGACCCAAACGAGACAAAGAGCTTCTTCGCGGACCCGAACTACGCCGACACGGTGAAGGAATTGAAGGCCGAGTTGGAGAAACTGCGGAAGGATTTCAAGGTGCCCGACCAGATGCCGAAGGAAGCCTACGGCCGGCTGTTCATGCCACCGAAGAAGAAAAAATGACCGAAATCAGAGGACAGAGAAGAGAAGACTGAGATCAGCACGCGGAACGCACTCTGTTCTCTGTTCTCTGTCCTCTGTTCTCTGACCTCTGCCCTCTGGAGTTCACCATGCGTCTGTTCCTCTCCGTCGCGTCTCTGCTCCTGTTGCTTGCTCCAACGGTCGCGGCCGAGCAGCCGAACATCGTCATCATCTTCAGCGATGACTTGGGCTATGGCGATCTCGGCTGCTACGGTCACCCGACCATCAAGACACCGAACATCGACAAGATGGCCGCGGAGGGAATGAAGTTCACGACCTTCTACTCGGCTGCGGAGGTTTGCACTCCAAGTCGGGCCGCGCTTCTCACCGGCCGATTGCCACCGCGCTCCGGGATGTGTTCCGATACGCGGCGTGTGCTGTTCCCCGATTCCGCCGGCGGGCTGCCCGCTTCGGAAGTCACGCTCGCGGAAGCGCTGAAGGCAAAGGGTTACATCACGGCTTGCATCGGCAAGTGGCATCTTGGCCACTTGCCCGAATACCTGCCGATGAAGCACGGCTTCGACTCGTTCTATGGCCTGCCGTATGTGAACGACATGGACCGCGTGCCGGACAAGGGGCCGAAGGGCCGACCCGCGTTCTTCGATCCGAAGATCGAATACTGGAACGTGCCGCTGATGCGCGGAGAGAAGATCATCGAGCGACCGGCCGATCAGCACACGCTCACCAAGCGTTACACCCAGGAGGCAGTGAAGCTCATCAAGGAGAAGAAGGACACGCCGTTCTTTCTGTACTTCGCGCACACGATGCCGCATGTTCCTCTGTTCGCGTCGAAGGACTTCGCCGGGAAGAGCGCTCGCGGGATTTACGGAGACGTGGTGGAGGAAATCGACTGGAGCGTCGGCGAAGTCCTGAAGACCATTCGCGAGGAGAAACTCGACAAGAAGACGCTGGTGTTCTTCACCGACGACAACGGCCCGTGGTTACTGTTCAACGAACACGGCGGATCGGCGGGTTTGTTGCGCGACGGCAAGGGAAGCACCTGGGAAGGCGGAATGCGCGTACCGGGAATCGCGTGGTGGCCGGGAACAGTACCAGCCGGCGTGACGACGCAAGAAATGGCGAGCACAATGGACCTGTACGTGACCGCGCTCAAGCTCGCGGGGGCTGATGTGCCCGCGGACCGACCCATCGACGGCTTCGACATCACGCCATTGCTCACCGGTAAAGGGAAATCACCGCGAGACACGATGTTCTTCTATCGCGGAACGAGACTCTTCGCGGTGAGGCACGGACCGTGGAAGGCTCACTTCATCACGCAGGTGGCCTACGGTAAAGGCGCGCCGACTCCGCACGACCCGCCGTTGCTTTATCACCTCGGTCGCGACCCCGGAGAGAAGTTCGATGTGGCAAAGGACAACATGGAGGTGGTGAAGCAGTTGAAAGAGATCGCCACCAAGCACAGCAAGGACATGAAGCCCGGCGAGCCGCAACTGGAGAAGCGCATTCCACCAGAGAAAAAGTGACACAACGCGATCAATGCTTGAAGTCCGCGCGGAGTAAGGATTCAGTCGATGCACCGGCTCCTGATTCGGGTGAGCGGAGCGGTTCAGGGAGTGGGATTCCGCCCGTTCGCTCACGAACTGGCGATGAGCTGCGGGCTGGCTGGCTTTGTCCGCAACGACGGGGATGGCGTTCATATAGAACTGGAAGGTGAACCGAACGCCATCCAGCGCTTTCAGGCGGAACTCGCGACGCAATCCTTCGCGCGAATCGCCACGATCCACACCGAAGCAATTCCGCTGCGCGGGGAGCGCACATTCCGCATCGAAGCGAGCCACAAGCCGGCGGGTAGCCTCAGCCACATCCCGGCGGATTCCGCGACGTGTGCCGAATGCCTTCGCGAGTTGTTCAGTCCGACTGATCGGCGGTATCGCTATCCGTTCATCTCGTGTGTCCGGTGTGGGCCGCGGTTCACGGTTATCACCGAGTTGCCCTACGACCGTGCGCGGACAACGATGAGCGCGTTTCCACTCTGCGCGGACTGCCAGCGCGAATTCGATGACCCCGCGAACCGCCGATTCCATGCACAAACGACCGCGTGCCCGGTGTGCGGTCCGCGCCTATCGCTTCTCGATGCCGCTGGCTCTCCGCTGCTCACTTCCGA